>CAZXVN010000140.1:0-7116 GCA_964643945.1 uncultured Lentisphaeraceae bacterium
CGGCGTGCCGACCGAGTACTACCTCGTGGAAAACCGCCAGAAGTCCGGGCGCGACGCCAACCTTCCGGCCTCGGGCATCGCGGTCTGGCATATCGACGAACTGGGCAACAAAGATAACCAGAGCCTGGTGTACAACACCTCCCACGCCAACTACGAGGTGACGCTCGTGCAGGCCGACAACCAGTGGCATTTTCAGAACGACGTGAACAGCGGTGACGCCCAAGACCTTTATTACAGTGGCAACACGGCAGCCGGATACAACAATTGGCTCAGCGACACCACCGCGCCAAGCGCGCGCTGGTGGGACGGAAGCGCGTCCGGCATCAATTTCGGCGCCTTCAGCGTGAACGGCACCACCATGACCTTCAACGTCCAGGCACCCGGCCTGACCATTCTCACGCAAAGCCCGCTGCCGGCGGGCAGTGTCGGTGTTGCCTACAGCCAGCCTCTGCTGGCGATCGGGGGCAAGTCGCCTTACACATGGGCCGTGGTGTCGAACGCCCTGCCCGCCGACCTGGTGCTGAGCAACGGCGTGATCAGCGGCACGCCGGGCACCGCCGGCACCACCCTCTTCAGGGTGCGCGTCACAGATGCCACCAACGGCACGGCTGCCGTGACCCTGAGCCTGACGGTCAATCCGCCCCGAAGCGTGCCCTTCTCGGAAACGTTTGAGAACGGGGGCAGCATGCCCAGCGGCTGGACACAAGAGTATGTGACGGGCACGACAAGTTGGATCTGCAAGAGCGGGGGTGTCAACAGTACGCCGCCAAGCGCTCACAGCGGAAGTTACAACGCCTGCTTTTACATCACAGACTATTCCTCCCCTAAAGCGAAGCTGGTCTCGCCCATGCTCGACTTCGGCGTCGCGCCGCAAAGCCCGCAAATGACCTTCTGGCACTGCATGCCATACTGGTCGCCGGATCAGGACGAACTGCGCGTCTACTACAAAACAGCGGCCACCAACACATGGATTTTGCTGGCGGCCTATACCACCGATGTGGCCGCGTGGACACAGAGAACGCTGGCGCTTCCTACGCCGAGCCGCACCTATTTCATCGCGTTCGAGGGGCTTGCAAAATACGGCTACGGCGTCTGTGTCGACGACGTCTACGTTTCGGCTACGTCGACGGCGCCGACCATCGTGACCGCGAGTCCGCTGCCCTCGGGAAGCGTCGCTACGCCGTATAGCCTGGCCCTGACAGCAAACGGCGGCACGACGCCTTACACCTGGGCGGTGGTGTCGAACGCGTTGCCGTCCGGCCTGACACTCGGCGGCAGCGGCGTAATCAGCGGCACGCCGGGCGCGGCCACGAATGTGTCTTTCCGCCTGAGGGTCACGGGAAGCAACGGCCTCGCTTCCACGAACCTGTTTGAGCTGGCGATCCTCGCACGGCGTGCCGTCCCCTTCATTGAAACGTTCGAGAACGCGAGCGGCATGCCCAGCGGCTGGACACAAGAGTATGTGACGAACACGACGAGCTGGACCTTCCAGAGCGGGGGTTACAACGGCAAACCGAAAAGCGCCCACGGCGGCAGTTTCAATGCCTGCTTGTATATAGGCAACCTGACCGGTCCCAAAACGAAGCTGGTTTCGCCGCTCATCGATTTTGGCGCGTCTGTGAAAAACGCGCAATTGACCTTCTGGCACTGCATGCAAGTCTGGTCTGGGGATCAAGACGAACTCCGTGTCTATTACAAGACGACCGCAACCAACACATGGATGCTGTTGGCAACCTACACCAATAACGTGTCCTCGTGGACGCAGCGGACGCTGGCCTTGTCCGCTCCCAGCCGCACCACCTTCATCGCGTTCGAAGGGCTTGCAAAATTTGGCTACGGCGTCTGTATCGACGATGTGGGCATCACGGGCGAAGTTTCCCCGTACGCGATGTGGCAAACCAATCGGTTTACCGAGGCCGAGATTGCGGCAGGAGGCATCGCCGGCGCCGGCGACGATCCGGATGGTGACGGAATCGCGAACCTGTTGGAGTACGCGATGGGGCTGAACCCGAGGCTTTACGGCACCGCGGGCGTTCCCGTCGGCGGCGTGTGGAACCGGTTCCTGACACTGAACTACCGGCAGAACAAACAGGCGACAGACCTCGTCTATGCGGTGGAAGCCTGTACCAATCTGACGGCGGGTGGCTGGGCAACCAACAACCTGACGGAAATCGCACGGGCGGACAGTAACCTGTGGTGGTCTGTGACGACCCGCCACAACGTGCCGGTGACCAACGCGCCCAGCCGTTTCATGCGCCTCAAAGTCACCCTGCCGTAGTACCGATTTTGTGACTGGCAATGAGTAACGGTCTCGGTTATCATTTGTCTTTTCGCAAGTCTGTTTTGTCCGTTCCCATCGTGAAGGTTCCCAGCATGTCCAAATCCTTTGGCATTCCCGACAACTACGCGCTGACAGTCGCCCGGAAAAACCTGCGTTACTTTGTTGTCCTGCTTGTCGCGATTACCGTCATCGCTCACCTCGCAGGGTTTACGGCCGGGCTCGCCATCACATCACCGGTCGTCTCCTACATTCCCTTAACCCTGTTAATTGTCCTTTTGTGGGTCGCTAAACGCCGCGTCTCCCGCATTCTCGAAGACCTTCAGGCGGCTGCCATCGCCTTCCGCAAAGGCGCTGACGGCATGACGCTCACCGCCGACGCCCTCACCAACCTGCCCGACACCTACGCCGTTTTCCACGATGTTGTCCACCCCAGTTTCGAAGGCAACATCGACCATGTCGTGGTCGGTCCTACTGGCGTCTTTGCCCTCGAAACCAAAGACTGGCGCGGCATGGTCACACTCGCAAGCCAAGGCGTTCTCACCCTTGACGGCAAACACGACCAAACCCCTGTTGTCACTACCGTTCTCGGACTTGCTAGAAATCTCAAGCAGAAGATCGAAGTGCTCTCGAGCGTCGACGTCTTCGTGCAGGCCGTGATGGTCTTCCCCCACGCCTCCGTCCATGTCATGCCTGGCACCCGCTGCAACCTCGCTGTTCAGCGCCTCGACAGCCTGGTCGAGTACATCACCAACCCTGTCCCCTTCCGCCAACTCACCCCCCAGCAAACCGAAACCATCACCCACGACCTCCAAGCGCTCTTCAAACTCGGCCTCGCGCAAAAGAGCCGGCCCTCGCTGGTGGCCGCGGAAAGTGTGTCGTGATGCGCCGCTTTCGCGATAAACGCCGATTTTGGTTGAAATGCGCCCCCGACTGTTTTATTGTACACCCATCATAAGCTGTTGTTTGGGGATGCGGCTCAGCGGGTTGAACCCATTCCAGACACGTTCAAAGGAGGAAGCAAGATGTCGAGAAAAGTAACGATTTTTACGGGTCAGTGGGCTGACCTGCCGTTCACCAAGGTGTGCGAGATGATGGCCGGGTTCGGATATGACGGCCTCGAGTTGTGCACGTGGGGCGACCACATCGATCTGGAGAAGGCCTCTAAGAGCAAGGCTTATTGCGACGACAAGCGCGCGGTGCTCGAGGCGAACGGCCTTGGGTGCTGGGCGATCTCGAACCATCTCGCAGGGCAACTGGTGTGTGACATCATCGATGAGCGCCATTACGCGTTCGCGCCGGCGTCGGTCAAGGGCGACCCCAAGGCCGCCCGCAAGTGGGCGGTCGAGAGCCAGAAGAAGGCCGCCAAAGCGGCGAAAAACCTCGGCGTGAAGGTTGTGAACGGCTTCACGGGCTCGCCGATCTGGCACCTGATCTACTCGTTCCCGCCCTGCACGCCGGGCCAGATCGCGAACGGCTACAAGGAGTTCGCCAAGACCTGGACGCCGATTCTCGACGTCTACGCCGAGAACGGCATTAAGTTCGCGCTCGAAGTCCACCCGACCGAGATCGCGTTCGACATCGCCTCGGCGCAGCGTGCGATCGAAGCACTGAACGGCCATCCGGCGTTCGGCTTCAACTTCGACCCGTCGCACCTGGGCTACCAGGGCGTGGACTACGTGAAGTTCGTGCGCACCTTCGCTGACCGCATCTTCCACGTCCACATGAAGGACGCGTGGTGGGGCCACGGCGACGGCACGGTGGGCGTGTTCGGCGGCCACACCGATTTCGCTGACCCGCGCCGCTACTGGGACTTCCGTTCGCTGGGCCATGGCGACATCAACTTCGAGGAGATCATCGTGGCCCTCAACGACGTCAAGTACAAGGGGCCGCTATCGGTCGAGTGGGAAGACTCCCGCATGGACCGCTGCCACGGCGCGCAGGAAGCCTGCGACTTTGTGAGGAGCGTGGACTTTGCGCCGAGCTCGATCGCGTTCGACGCGCAGTTCGACCGCTGAGTCCGGCGCGGAATTTGCCTTGCCTGTGCCCGTGACGTCGCTCTTCATGGGCGATCTTTACAGGCAAGGCTTTTAGCAAGGCGGGTTGCGGAACGCTTCCCAGCCGGGTTCGTTCGCGAAAATCCAGCGGTAGTAGTCCTGCGCCTGGAGTTTGACGGCGGCGGTCTCATCCACGACCACCTGACATTTAGGGTGGAGCTGGAGGGCGGAGGCCGAGACCATCGATGTGATGGGGCCTTCGACCGCCTTGGCCAAGATGTCGGCCTTGCTCTGGCCCACGACCAGCAGGATGATGCTGTGGGCGTCGAGGATGGTGCCGACGCCCATGGTGATCGCGTGCTTGGGCATTTCTTCCGGACGGTCAAACAGCTTGCTGTTCACCGCGATGGTGGAGGGCGTGAGGGCCTTGTCGCGCGTGCGGGAACGCAGGGCAGAAAGCGGCTCGTTGAAGCCGATATGGCCGTCGGAACCGATGCCGAGGAGCTGGAGGTCGATGCCGCCGAACTCCATGATCATCTCTTCATAGTGGCGGCAGGCGGCCTTCACGTCCGCGGCCATACCGTCGGGCAGGTAGGTGTTGCGGTGGTCGATGTTGATGTGGTTGAAAAGGTGGCTGTCCATGTAATACCGGTAAGAGCCGGGATGGTCGGGACGGAGCCCGATATACTCGTCCAGGTTGAAAGTCCTGCACAGGGAGAAATCCAAGCCGTTCTCGCGGTGCATACGGACGAGGCAACCGTAGACCTGCTCCATGGTGCGACCGGTGGCCAGGCCGAGCACGAGATGTGGTTTTTCGCGGAGGGCCTTGGCGATCAGGGACGCCACCAGCCAAGCCGCGCGCTCGGCATCAGGCTGAATCACCAGTTCCATGGGTTCAACCTCCGTATTCCTGGGAGTTGACCGGTCCGGACAGGAGCACCTTGCGGTCGGCAACGGCCTTTTTCAGCAGCTCCAACTCGTCTGCGGGCGCCGTGAGGGGCAGGGCGACCTGTCCGCCTTCGGCGGCGGAGCGGCAGAGGCCCATCATGATTTCCATGCCCTTGTACGCGCTGTCAAAATGGCAGGCGTGGATTTTTTGCGGATCGTCCAGCCAATCGGCCATTTCCTGGATATAGGGCGGCATGTCGAGGTCGTAATTCATGGCGCCTTCGCCGCACTGGCAGCCGTCGCGGCGCGAGACGGCGCGCCAGCCGCCGTTGGTCAGCACCTCCGCGAACCCCTCGGTGCCCTGCACGCAGATGCGGTTTTTGCCCCACCACTTCGCCACCTCGGGCTGGTCCGGGGCACCGGCGCCGGCCTCGAAATAGCCGCGGATGCCGTTGGCAAACTGCACCACGCCGGCGATGAAATCGGGCGAGGGATGGTTGTCCGCGAACTTGCCGCGGCCGGCGGCCTGGGCCATGGCCCATTGCGCCTCGGGTTCGCCGGCGTACCAGCGGGCGTAGTCGATCAGGTGGCTGAGCATGTGGGTCATCCAGCCGGTGGCGGTGCCGGTAACGGTGTGTATGCGGCCGAGAGCGCCGCTGGCGGCGATCTTCTTGACCTCGCGGTAATGGACGCCGTACCGGTGCTGGTGGCTGACCACGCCCTTGACGCCGGAGGCCTCGAGCAGTTTCTTGATTTCCATGCCTTCGCGGCTCGACAGTGCGACGGGCTTTTCGAAAGCGATCAGCCGGGCGCCGCTGGCGATGCCTGCTTGAATCAGGGGGATCCGGAGATTCGGCAGGGTGCAGAAACAGAAAATGTCGGGTTTGACTTCTCTGGCGAGGGCGGCGGCATCGGTGCCGGTCTTGGGGTTGCCCAGTTTCTGGGCGGCGGCTTCCAGGCGGGCCGGGTCGATGTCGCAGAGTCCCGCGACCTGGAAGCGGGGATTGGCGTGGAACGCCGCAGCGTGATGCAGCCCGCGCTTGCCCATGCCGACGACCATGACGGAGTATTGTTTAGGCATATTTTGGTTCCATTGCGATGAAGGCCCAACGCCAACGCTCAACTCTCAGCGCTGTTTGGCCATCCTTCCGAGTTGAACGTTAAACGTTGAGCGTTGAACGTTCCGAAAGCGGGTACACCCGCTTTACGAGTTGGCCTTGTCCCACTCCAGGCACTTCTGGATGGTGTAATCCGCCTCGGCCTCGGTCAGCTCCGGGAACATCGGCAGGCTGACGCACGAGGCGGCGTTGCGCTCCGCGTTCTTCATCTTGCCGACGATGCGCGCCTGCTTGCCCCACGGGTAACCGGCTTGCTGGTGGATGGCGATGGGGTAGTGGCACTTGGCATCGATGCCGTTGTCGTTCAGGAACTTGATGAAGCCGTCGCGCTTGGCGGGATCGACCGTCTCGACGACATAGAGATGGAAGACGTGCCGCGCGCCGGGCACTTCATAGGGGAGAGTGAAGCTCTTGGCCTTCTTGAGGCCCCTGGTGTAGCGCTTCGCCAGCTTGCGGCGCAGGTTATTGCCCGCGTGGATGTGCTTGAGCTTGGCGCTCAGGATGCCCGCGTGGATGTCATCCAAGCGGCTGTTGAAGCCGAAGCTGTGCTGCGAGCGCTTCTCGGAGCCGTGGTTGCGCATCTTGCGGACCAGGCGGTCGATCTCGGGGTTGTTGGTGATGACCATGCCGCCGTCGCCGAACGTGCCGAGGTTCTTCTGGATGATGAAGCTGGTCGTGGCGGCGTCGCTCAGCTCGCCGACGCGGAAATCAGGGCCGGCGGAGTCGATGGCCTGGGCGTTGTCTTCGATGACGAGGAGTTTGTGCTTGTCGGCGATTTTGCGGATGGCGCGCATATCGGCGCACTGGCCATAAAGATGGACGGGGATGATGGCCT
>CAZXVN010000141.1:0-6939 GCA_964643945.1 uncultured Lentisphaeraceae bacterium
TGCCTGCGGTGCTCGCGGAAACGGCGGTCCTTTTCCAAACCGGCCCCCCGCTCCACGCACGCGCAAGATGTTCATTAGCACGTTCGCGTCAGCCCTCCCCACCCCCGGAAGCCTCGTCTTATCCTGCACTGTTTCGCGGCGTGTGCCTCATGCGCGGCCGGAATCGTCGCCTTCAGTGTGGGTCGTACGTTCTCCCAACCTGTATTGGCCGTAACCGTGCCGCCCTTCGATCTGCCGTCATGCAACGCCTACCCGCTCACGCCAGGCAAGAACCTGCTGCCGAGCTTACCTCACGCTCTCAACCCCGATGGCCGCATAGAGGGGTGGCGCTATGCCTTCGAAGACCGCACCCAGCAGACCTTCGCCACCGGCCTGCGCGACGGTGCCATCACCCTCTGCATCCGCAATGCCGGCCCTTGCAAAGCCCAACTCGAATCCCCGCTCATCAATCTCGCCGGCACACAGCTCCACGCCCTGCGCCTGCGGGGCCAGATCCGCAAGTCAGACGTCTTTTCGGGAACCGTCTTATACCAGCTCGTCACCTATACAACCCAGCAGGATAACACCCTTGTTCAAGTTGCGACCTCCAGCTTCGACGTACGTGACTCAAGGCGCAAAACCTCTACCCCCGCCGCCGCGTTGAACAGAAAGATCGATCTCACCATGCGCGTCACGCATATCCGTTTCCGCGTCGAAGCCGATTTCACCGGCACACTGGAACTCGAACAGCCCACGCTCACCGATGCCGAGGGCGACACCGCCGCACCCAAGAAAGGTCTCTCATGATAAAAACCATCCCTGAAGAGGTCTGGGCTTTCGACTGCGAATGGGTGCCCGACCTGCAAGCCGGCCGCTTGCTGTATCACCTGCCAGACGATCTGCCGTCGCAGGAGGTCTTGCGCATCATGTGGGAACAGGGTGGCGCGACCGTAGAAAACCCGACTCCCTTTTTGCGGACACTCTTCTGCCGAGTGGTTTCCATCGCCACCCTCATCCGCCGCACGTCCAAGAATGGCGAGGTGAAGCTCTTTCTTCAAGCGTTGCCGGAGAATCCGGATGACGCACGTCAGGACGAGACGTACATCCTCAAACGCTTCCTGCAGGAGGGACTGACCACGCGCAACCCGCAACTCGTCGGCTTCAACTCCCGCAACGCGGACCTGCGCATCCTCACACAACGGGCGATCATCAAAGGCCTGGCCTTGAAAAGCCTCTGTGCGCACCTTGCCGCGAAACCGTGGGAGAGTCTGGACATTGACCTCATGGAACTGGTCAGCGGGTTCGGGAAGAGCTACGCGGTCTCGCTGCATGAGATCGCCACGCTCTCCGGCATCCCCGGAAAACTGGGCACGACCGGCGACGATGTCTGCGGGCTGTGGTACAGCGGACAGCGCCAAGAGATTGTCCAGTACAACTGCTTCGACGCGCTGACCACCTACCTTGTGTGGGCGCGGATGGCCTGCTTCTCGGGCTGTTTCACGCCAGACGAATACATCGTTGAGCAACAGCGCGTCAAGCGCCTGCTCGACGAGCGTCTCCAAAAACCGGAAAACGCCTTCCTGCAGAGCTATCTCGACGCCTGGCGCAGCCTCAAAGAAAGAACCGGCCAACTCACCGACGGCGTGTTCGCCGCCGACTGACTTCGGTTCAATGCACGCCGCGCTTACTGTTCGCGTAGAAGTCGACCAGCGTCTTCACTTCGGGCAGGTTAGCCACTTCGTACTTGACGCGCTCCATCGCCTGCGTGCGGTTCAGACCCTCGCGGTAGACAAGCTTATACGCCTCTTTCAACGCCGCGCACACCTCGGCTGAGAACCCGCGGCGCTGCAACCCCACAATGTTCAATCCCAGCACACGCACTTCCGCACCCACATTCTCGGTCACCATGTAAGGCGGACAGTCCTGACGGATTTTTGCGGCACCGCCGATCATGGCGTGCTGGCCGATACGGCAGTACTGGTGAACCCCCACCATTCCGCCGAGAATCGCGAAATCTTCAAGGGTCACCTCACCCGCCAACGTGGCCACGTTGGCCATGATCACGTCATTTCCCACCACACAGCCGTGGGCGATGTGGCAGTACGCCATGATCAGACAACGGTTGCCAACCTTGGTGACCTCGCCGGGCTTTGTCCCGAGATGCACCGTCGAGAACTCACGCAGCACCGTGTTATCACCAACCTCGACATAGGTCACGTCGCCCGCCTGATACTTCAGATCCTGCGTCTTCATCCCCACGCACGCGAACGGGAAGAGGTCACACTTTTTTCCGATCGTCGTGTGCCCACTCACATACGCATGAGCCTGCACGACTGTCCCCGCGCCGATCTTGACGTCTGGCCCAATGATCGCATACGGCCCCACTTCGACATCGGTGTCGAGTTGCGCTTTGGAATCCACAATTGCCGTCTGATGAATCGTTGCCATACTTAATCCTTTCTCATAAAACAGGCACTACAAATTCTTGGGTAAAAGAACCATCGCAATCACCGCGCAGAGCGCCACGGGTAACCACACCAGCACATGCGGCCAGAAAGCGGGTTGGCTTTCCAGGGAATTCGCCACAATCACGCCAAGATAGAAGGTCAAAGCGACCACGAGGCTGAGCGCCATGCCGAGCGTCGACTCCTTGCGATGTGTGCGGATCCCGAGCGGCACGCCGATCAGCACAAAAAAAATCGCCGCACACGCGTAGACAAACCGTGTCTGGAATTTCGTTCGGAAAACACTCAGCCTGATATCCTGTAACGCCTTCGGCATGTTCTCAACATTTGCCTTCATTTCACGGATTTCCCGCACGATTTCAAAGAACCGCATGTCCTTCTCTTTACGCATATGGGGGCGTCGCTTGAGCGCATCCGGGATCACATGCTTGAACCGATCCGCCGAAGCCACGCCCGGACGTTCCGCCTCGATCGGATCGATACGCACCTTGTACATTTCAAGCACGATGTCCAACCCGTTCGTCGAAACCAAAGCCTTCTCAGACCGGATCTCGCGTGTCATCCCCTTTTGACTGTGATCAAAGATCAGGAGGTCATAGATCCAATTGCCCTCTTTCTTCGCGAACCAAAGGGTCAAGTTGGGAAAGTCGGTAATGAAACGCCCGGGGTCGAGCAGGTCGACGCCAACATCGACGCTAATCAGCGAATGGATGTTGCGGCGGACATCGTGTCCACGCGGCACGATCTCATTGTTAATATAAAAGCCCAACACCGTGCAGATCGCAGCCACCCCCACTGGCCATTTCATGATCGTCAACAGGTTCACGCCGCACGCCCGCATCGCAGCGATCTCGCTGTCCGCGGACAAACGGCTGAAGACCAGCAACGAACTGACCAGAAGCGCCAAGGGTACCGTGAGTTGCAACGTTTCAGGAAAACCGACGAGCATGAAGAGGCCCACCGCCCGCAAGGGCAACCCCTCGATCAAAAGCTGTGTGATCTTCACCAGCAAACCGATGGTCATCACAAAAGACAACACCAGCCATGCCAGAAAAAACGCCATCAGAAACGACTGTAAGACGTATCGCTCGATGATCTTCATGCCCGACTCCATGACGAAAGGCCGCAAAAAAACTCTCGTTTCCTTGCGGCCTTTTATCAACGCTTTGTCAAAACACCCGCGCCTGATTACGGATTCGTATACTTAACCTTGTCAGCATTCGTCCCCGCGCCGCGGATGTAGATCTCCACGCGACGGTTCTCAGGGTTACCGTTGACCAAATCAGGCTGCACTTTCGGACGGCTGTAGCCATACCCAACAGCAGACAGCCTGCTTGCAGGGACGCCCTTGCCGACCATGTAGGACAGAACAGCTTGCGCACGCCGCTCGGAAAGATCCTGATTATACTTCTCGCTGGAACGATTCCGGCGGTCAGCATGCCCTTCGATCACCGCCACGGCTTGCGGGTTACGCAACAGCACACGCGAGATCTGGTCGATTTCCTTAAAATACTCGGGCTTGATCACGGTGGTGTCGTAAGCAAACTGGATGTAGACCTCGAAAAGCATCAGATCATCTGACGGATCGAGCGGGTTGGTCTTGTCCTCGATCACTTCGTGCCCGTCGGCCACGCCACCCTTATCGGTGTCGCGCTCCAGCGGGAGGGTCTTGTAGGTGAAGACCTCAGCACCGTCCTTAAGCCCGTCGAAATCGGTGTCGGGATTCAGCGGGTTGGTGAGGTAGACCTTAACCTCATCGCCATCCGTCAGCCCATCTTTGTCCGTGTCCTTGTTCAAAGGGTCGGTGCCCAACTTCGCCTCTTCTTCGTCCGTCAGACCATCGCCGTCCGTGTCCTTGGGCAACCCGACCGCCAACGATGCAGCACCCATCTCTGTCGAGGCTTTTCCGTCGCTGCCGCCGAACCGATACGCAACACCGGCATCCGCCGTGTAGACGACAGCCATGTCATCCTCCAGCGGCATGAACGCACGCCCGTCAGCCCGCAACGACCAGCGGTCATTGAGGTGGTACATCAAGCCCGCACCCACGCGCGGCCCAGCGACGCTGTGCTCGTCACCGTCACAGAACACACTGTCCTGCGAACGGTAGTATCCGAGGCCCGCCGTCAGATACGGATCCAACTGGTTGGCGCGATTAAAATGGTACATGCCGTCCAAGAACAGACCGGTGATATCCTGATCGTCTAAACCACTCCAATTCTCACCGTTCTTGGTGATGTTGGGCGCCCAAGACACGCCGCCTTCCGTCGTCCAGTGATCAGAGATGTCGTAGCCCAAGCGCAACACCATGTTCAGCCCTTCGTCCGTCGGCTGCCCGCCCTCAAAAAACATCATTCCGACACCCGGGCTCACATACCAGCGCGGCGCATCGGCCAATTCGTTGGCGCTGACCATTGTCGCGCCCGCAAGACTCATCACAAGCCCCACCATCGCAAAACCAGATTTCTTCATGAATGACCTCCTTAGTTGAATAGACATAGTCAGTGTACTCTGGCGGGGCAGAATCTGCAACAGTAAAATTTGATTATTACAAATATATAAAAAAGGGATCCGCCACGCTTCCCCAACGTAGCGGATCCGTGTCCTCGAGAATACAGCCCAACGCGCTAACCTGCGTTGACTTGTATGCACCCCGAATGCCCGATCCTGGCGTTCTTTACCGCAACTCCCCCTATGGGGAACGCGATTGGTATCTTGCCGGCCCTCAGCCGATCAAGACTACGCTATCTTTTGCAAGAACAATGCCAATCCCGGTTTATAAGGTCCAGACCGTCTCACCCGGGGCCTTTTCAGAAGTAAACGTGCACACGCGCCGCTCGCCCTCGTACAAGGCCGCCTGCCCCGCCACCCACTCGATACGCATCGCGCCGCGTCCACACCCGCGCCGCACATTCGCCACCAGCAAGGCCTTTTCAAAACCGTCACCCCGCCGATAGTTCCATACCTCATCCGGCTGCGCCAAACGTGTGGCACCGTCGTAAATCGACGCGTTGGGCCAGGCGGTCACCTGCGCCACCACCTCGTCCTCTGTCAACGACTTCAACCCCGCTCGGCTCACCGGGTTACGTTCCATCGCCGCCTTCACAAACGGCCCGCTGGGAGTACGTCCCAGATCGCGCCACGCATAAAACGCCAACTCCGCCGACACATTCTGACCCCGCAGCGACTCGAGGTGAGCGATCACCTCATCCCGCGCCATCTCGGTCGTCAGCCGCACCGGCGGCTCCGTGCGGTCGAAAACCAGCCCTTCGCCGGCGGGTAACTGCGGCTCCGTATGGCAGAAACGTACCACCTGCAACACCATATCCGACGCCCGCATGCAGGAATCGCCGATCGCCACTTTCAGCGCCTGTAAGTCGGTTGAATCATCCAGGTCGATCACGCGCTCTCTCACGAACGCCTCAATATCGTTCAGCACGCTCTTGCCGTATTTGCACGAAGCCGCAAACATCTCCACGGGGATCGTGGCCAACAGCTTGTCGCGTGTCGCGTCGGTCACCTTATACGGACTGTCCTGCTCAAAACGGAAGGCCTGCTCCAGCGACAAATAACGATCCACGCCATTGACCGGCCAACGCAACACGAAACACTGCCGACAAAGCGGATTCTGCCGCAAAAAGTTTCCAAGAATCTCCGGCGTGAGCGGGGTTTTCAGGTACTTGCGCAACATGCCGGAAAACTCGGCGAAAGCCTGAGGCTCAAGGGTCGCCCGTCGGTAGAGCGTATGGACAAACCCCGTGGGATGTGACACGACCGTCACGCGCTCGTTTTCCAGCGCCCGTCTTGCCTGTCCCGAAATCTGCGTGCCGTTGAACCACATCGCCCGAGTCAGCAGCCGGCGGTTGTTGATCAGCACGCCGTCCTCCACATCCACAAAGTTCTGCGAGTGCAGCGGCGTCGCCATCAGGAAAACCTTTTCCAACGGAATCCCCGCCACCACAAAGAGCGCAGCCGCATAGAGCGCCGCGAGCGACACACACTCTCCCGCACCGGTCGTGAATCCCGGCCGAAACCGAAACGCGTCCATCGCCTCCACCGTCTCAGTCTTCCAATACGGAATAACGTCGGAAGTGTACTTGTCTAAACCGAAATGCGTGCGGATGTCGATATCGAAATAGTAGGCGTCGCCTTCGTAACCGAAAAGCGCGTTCGACTGCGCGATCACTTCCGGCGACAGAAATTCGGCAAAGCGTGCCCGCTCCCGCTTCTGGTCCGTCAGCCCCCACGTCTCCAAATCGAGATTGAACACATAGTGGTCCATGATGTACTGCTTGAGCCGCTGCAACCGGCGGATCGGTCGCATCTTGCGGACACCTGTGAACCAAGGGTCTTCCCGCCACTGCCAGATGCGCGGCGACATGATGTTCGCCAATACCAGACTGTACATCAGTTCCGGAAAAATGAAGATCTCCATGTCGGACAGCGTCACCGCCGAGGAGCACCGTTCTAATTCGTAGGGTGTCATAAGCGCCTC
>CAZXVN010000142.1:0-15895 GCA_964643945.1 uncultured Lentisphaeraceae bacterium
GACTGGCGCACCTCCATGCCTTTGCCCGACGAGACCCAGCGCGAGGATTTCCGGCTAGTCAAACTCTGGACCTCGAACCTCGCCGACGCCCTCTACATCGAGCCAATCCAGCCGCTCGGCCTTGCGCCCGCAGGCGTCGTCACGCTCCAGCACGCCCTCAAACGCGCCATCGAGCAGGTCTTCCAGGTCGAGCCCAGCGAGATCGGCGTGGTCACGGTCGGCGATCCCGAGGCGCCGAACATCCTGCTCTACGAGGCCGCCGAAGGCAGCCTCGGCATCCTCTCCCAGTTCGTCGAGGATGTGCAGACCTTCCGCAAGGTGGTCGAGGCCGCCAAGCTGATCTGCCGCTATGACGATCCGGATTACCTTGCCCCCGCCTCCTACGACGACCTCTTGAGCTACTACAACCAGCGCGACCACAAGGTGATCGACCGCATGCTCATCCGCGATGCGCTCGACAAGCTGGCGCTCTGCACCATCGAGATCCAGACCAACACCGGTTTCAGCGACTATGAGGAGCAGTACCGGTCCATGCTCCGCAACCTGGACCCCAACTCCTCCACCGAGCGCACCTTCATCAACTTCCTTCACGAGAACGGCTTGCGCCTGCCCGACGCCGCGCAGAAGCGCGTCGAAGGCATCTACTGCCAACCCGATTTCTATTACGAACCCCGCGTCTGGATCTTCTGCGACGGCTCCCCGCACGACGACCCTGCCGTCCGCGAGCGTGACGAGGGCCAGCCCCAAGCCATCATCGCCCGCGGCGACGAGGTGTGGGCCTGGCACTACCTCGAAGACCTCACCGCCAAGGTCGCCCAGCGCCCCGACATTTTCCGAAAGGTCCGATGAAAACCCTGCTCCAGCCCGGCAAACTCGTCTCCCTTCGCGGCCGCGAGTGGGTGGTCCTGCCTTCCGACGACCCCGACAACCTGCTGATCGTCAAGCCGCTCGGCGGCTCGGATGACGAGATCACCGGCGTCTTCCTGCCGCTCGACATCCCCTCCGACCGCCCCGCCGACGCCCGCTTCGACCCGCCCGAACCCGCCGACCTCGGCGACATCAGCACCGCCCGCCTCGTCTACGACGCGGCCCGGCTCGCCTTCCGCAACGGCGCGGGCCCCTTCCGCGCCCTCGCCAAGCTCTCCTTTCGCCCCCGCGCCTACCAGATCGTGCCGCTCGTCATGGCGCTCCGACAGGACACCGTGCGCCTGCTCATCGCGGACGATGTCGGCGTCGGCAAGACCATCGAAGCCCTGCTCATCGTGCGCGAGCTGCTGGAGCGCCGCACCGTCAAGCGCTTCGCCGTGGTCTGCCTGCCCCACCTCTGCGATCAGTGGCAGGAGGAGATCCGCTCCAAGCTCGACATCGAGGCCGTCATCATCCGCTCCAACACCCAGGCCCGCCTCGACCGCCAGATCCAGGGCGACGCCAGCGTCTTCGACTACTACCCCTACCAGATCATCAGCATCGACTACATCAAGTCCGACGCCCGCCACGACGTCTTCGTCGAGCAGTGCCCCGAACTGGTGATCGTTGACGAGACCCACACGTGCGCCCGCCCGGCAGGCGCCTCCGCCTCCCAGCAGCAGCGCTACCACCTCGTCAGCCAGATCGCCGCCAAGCCCGGCCAGCACCTCGTGCTGCTCACGGCCACCCCGCACAGCGGCAAGCCCGAGGAGTTCCAGTCCCTGCTCGGACTGATCCGCCCCGACTTCGAAGCCCTCGACCTACCATCCTCCACCCAGGCCGAACGCCGCGACCTCGCCCGCCACTTCGTGCAGCGCAAGCGCGCAGACGTGGAGACCTGGCTCGACGAGGACACACCCTTTCCGCAGCGCGACACCTTCGAGATGTCCTACGACCTCTCGCGCGGTTACGCCGCCCTCTTCGACGAGATCCTCGCCTTTGCCCGCAAGATGGTGGTGCCGGACGGCTCCGCCCAGCGCCAGAAACGCGTCCAATACTGGACCGCCCTCGCCCTGCTGCGCGGCGTCATGTCCAGCCCCGCCGCCGGCGTGAAGATGCTCACCGCCCGTCTCGAATCCGTACGGGCGACCCCCTGTGGCCGCCCTTCTCCCGAATCCGATCAAGATGATAGTGAATCTTCCGACAACCCCGTCCGCGACCTCGACTTCGGCTTCGAAGGCGACAACGCCCCCACCCAGGTCGTCGAGCAGGGCGATTGGACCGACCACCAGCGTCGCCAGTTGCGCCACTTCGCCGAACAGCTTGACCAGCTCGGAAACATCCGCGACGACCAGAAGCTCTATGCCGCCTCCGTCGTCCTTGAGGAGTGGCTCGCCAAAGGCTTCAAGCCCGTGGTCTTCTGCCGCTACATCGAGACCGCCAACTACCTCGGCAAGCTCCTCGAACCGGTTCTGCGAAAGAAGTTCCCCAAGCTCGACCTGCGCGTGGTCACCAGCGAGGATCCCGACGACCTGCGCAAACAGCGCATCGCCGAAATGGCGGGCGACAAGCCGCGCGTGCTCATCGCCACCGACTGCCTCAGCGAGGGCATCAACCTGCAGGACCTCTTCACCGGCGTCCTGCATTACGACTTGCCCTGGAATCCCAACCGCCTCGAACAGCGCGAGGGCCGCGTCGACCGCTTCGGACAGAAGGCCCCCGAGGTCAAGGCCTGCCTGCTCTACGGCGCGGACAACCCCATCGACGGCATCGTGCTCGACGTGCTCCTGCGCAAGGTCCGCGAGATCAAGCGCGCCACCGGCATCAACGTGCCCTTCCCCGAAGACTCCCAGAGCATCATCGACACCATCACGCAGGCCCTCCTGCTCAACCCCGACCGCCGCATCGAGCGCCGCCGCGGCGCCGATCAGCAGTTGCTCTTCGACTTCACCGACTTCGGCGAGGCCGCAGCCGCCAAGGCCAACGTCACCCGCAAGATCGACGAGGCCGCCGCCCGCGAGACCGCCTCGCGCAGCATCTTCGCCCAGAATGCCATCAAGGCCCAAGACATCGCCGAGGATCTCCGCACCGTCGACGAGGCCATCGGCAACGTGCAGGCCGTCGAATCCTTCGTCACCTCGGCCCTTGCGGATCTTTTCGGCGTGCAGGTCACCCGCGAGCGCGCCGGCTACGGCATCGTCACCGGCAACCTGCCGCCCCAGCTCGCCGACCTGCTCTCCGTAGGACAGGCGTCCCCGCCTGTCCACTCCCGACCCGCTTCCTCTCCCCACCTGGTCAAAGTCAGCTTCGAATCCCCCACGCCTGAGGGCTACCTCTACCTCGGCCGCAACAACCGCTTTGTCGAGCAGCTCTGTCAGCTCGTCATGGCCAACACCCTCGCCCGGCAGGACAAGCGGGCCGCGCGCGCCGCCGTGATCCGCACGCGCCAGGTCACCCTCAAGACCACCCTCATGCTCTTCCGCTGCCGCAACGTCATCGAGCAGGGCAAGGGCGGCCACCAGATCGTCGCCGAAGAGATGCTGCTCTGGGGCTGGCGCGGCACGCCCGACCAGAAGGCCTTCCTCAGCCACGCCGAGGCCAAGGAACTGCTCGCCGCCGCCCGCGCCACCAGCGACCTCTCACCCCAGGCCCGCGCATCCTTCCTCGAAAACGAACTCACCCAGCTCGATAAGCTCGACGCCGAGTTCAGCGCCCTCGCCGAAGAGCAGTCCAAGCGCCTCGTAGCCGCGCATGAGCGTTTCAGCGCCCTTATGGACAAACAACGCTTTCAGGTCGTCTACCCCGTGCTGCCCATGGACCTCCTCGGCCTCTACATCCTTCTTCCGGAGTGAACACCATGAAAGAAAGCCAAAACATCGAATGGAAAGAGTCCTGGCGGGACGAATACCTGAAGTGGATCTGCGGCTTCGCCAATGCCGAGGGCGGCGTGCTGGTCATCGGTAGGAACGACAAGGGCGAGCCGGTCGGCGTGAGCCATGCCGAGAAGCTGCTTGAAGACCTGCCCAACAAGATCCGCGATGTGCTCGGCGTCATGGCCGACGTCCGGCTGGTGAAAGAAGCCGGCAAGGAGCTGGTGGAAGTCCGTGTCGCCCCGTATCCGAGCCCCATCAGCTACAAGGGCGAGTACCACTACCGCAGCGGCAGCACCAAGCAGGAACTGAAAGGCGCGGCGCTCGACCGCTTCATTCTCCGCAAATACGGCCGCACCTGGGACAGCGCCCCGTTTCCTCACGTCACCATCCGGGATCTTTCAAAGACTGCGATGGCCCTCTTCAAAAAGCTTGCCCGGCAAAGCCAGCGGCTGGAGCCGGGGCTGTTGCGCGGCTCAGCCGCAAACATGGTTGAAAAACTGAATCTGACCGAAGGCACCTATTTAAAGCGTGCCGCGCTTCTCCTTTTCCACCCCGAGCCCGACCGGTTTTTCACCGGAGCTTTCGTAAAGATCGGCTACTTCCGGGGTGAGGTGGACCTGATCTACCAGGACGAAATCCATGGCGACCTGTTCACCCAGACGCAAAAGGTCATGGATTTGCTGCTCACCAAATATCTGAAAGCGGCCATCAGCTATCAGGGCATTCAGCGCATTGAATCCTACCCGGTGCCGCAAGAGGCCCTGCGCGAAACGATTCTGAACGCGCTGATTCACCGCGACTACGCCAATACCGCCCCGATCCAGATCCGCGTCTACGACAACCGCCTCTGCATCTGGAATCCCGGCGTGCTGCCCGAAAGCTGGACCGTCAGAAAACTGTTTTCGCAGCACTCATCGTGCCCTTACAATCCGCTGGTCGCCAACGCCTTCTTCCGCGCCGGCGAAATCGAGGCGTGGGGACGGGGCGTGCAGCGGATCGTCGACGCCTGCGAAGAGGCAGGCAACCCGAAACCCAAGGTCACCTATGACCCCAGCGACCTGTGGTTCGAGTTCCCCTACTCGCCACACTACCTGAAGATCCTTCCGTCACAGGACAAAGCTGCCGAGGAAATGGAGTGGGGTGAAAAGTGGGGTGAAAAGTGGGGTGCGGCCATGACGGCAAAACGTCTGTTGATTGCAAACGCCATGCTGGACAACCCCCGCATTTCCATTCCGCAACTGGCGGAAAAAATCGGCATGGGGACGACCGGCATCGAGAAGCACCTCAAAGTCATGCGCGACTGCGGCTGTATCAGACATGCCGGCCCGGCCAAAGGTGGCCACTGGGAGGTTACTCAATGAACCTACTCCCCGTTCGTAGTGGCGCCGTCAGGCGCTTCCCCATACCGTCATCCCGTCATACGTCCCCATCGTCCCCTTCGTCCCGTCCGTCCCATTCCCCTCTTACCTACCAGTCTAACAGCCTACAGCCTAACAGCCTTTCACCTCTCCCCACCCCATGAACTTCCCCTCCATCCGCATCGAAGGCGCCATCCTCTCCCCCGACATCCTCGACCGCATCGAGGACGCCCCGGGGCAGAAGCCTGCCGACTTCGGCCTCGACGCCTCCTCCAAGGTCAAGGACGAGATCGCCCGCGCCTGGGCCGACGCCCAGGACTACTGGCGCATTTTCCAGCGCAAGCTCTCCCAGCCGTCCCACGCCCTCCGTCCTCCGTCCTCCGACCTCCGCCCTCTGACCTCTGAGACCCGCCAACAGTGGATCGTCCCTCTCCTCGGCCTGCTCGGCTACCAGCTTGAATACCAGCCCAAGGGCGCCGAACTCAACGGGAAGCTCTATGCCATCTCCCACCGTGCGGTCAACCGCGCCCAAACCCCCGTGCACATCGTCGGCTACCGTGACCCCACCGGCCTCGACCGCAAGCCCGAGAACGCCGTCCTGCGCATGTCGCCCCACGCCATGGTGCAGGAGTACCTCAACCTCCACGACCAGCTCTACGGCATCGTCACCAACGGCCGTGTCCTGCGCTTGCTGCGCGACAGCTCCCGCCTCGTCAAGCTCAGCTATCTCGAGTTCGACCTCGACCGCATCTTCACCGACGGACTCTTCGCCGATTTCGCGATCCTCTATCGCCTGCTGCACGCCACCCGCCTGCCCGTCACCAACGACACCGCCGCCGAAAGCCTCATCGAACGCTACCATCAGGACTCCCTCGATTCCGGTGCGCGCATCCGCGACGGGCTCAGCCGCGCCGTGGAACAGGCAATCCGCGATTTCGGCAACGGCTTTCTGGCGAACCAAAAGAACACGGCGCTTTGCGCCGCCGTCGCCGACGGCACACTCACCCCCGAAACCTACTACAAGCATCTGCTGAACCTGATCTACCGCCTCCTCTTCCTGATGGTCATCGAGGAGCGAGGACTCATCTTCCCACCTGCCGCCACAACCAAGCAGCGCGAGATCTACCGCCGCTACTACAGCGTCCAGCGTCTGCGGCTCCTCTCCGAGAAACGCTACCTCGCCGATCCCCGCCGCCACGACCACTGGCTCGCGCTCACCGCCACTTTCCGGCTCTTCGAAGCCGAAGGCCCCGGCGCGAAACTCGGTCTCGCACCGCTCGCGGGCGACCTCTTCGGTTCCGACGCCATCGGTCTCCTGTCCCAATGCCTGCTCGGCAACGATGTCCTGCTCGGCTGTCTCCGCTCCCTCAGCCTCTACGAACACCCCGACAACCGCCAGCTCATCCGAGTCAACTACGCCGCCCTCAATGTCGAAGAGTTCGGCTCGGTCTACGAAGGCCTACTCGAATACGATCCCGTCTTTCTGATCGATGGTGCCCGCATTGGCTTTGGTTTCAAGCAAGGTGACCAACGCGCTGCCACCGGCTCACACTACACGCCCGACGAACTCGTCCAGCCTCTCATCAAGCACTCGCTAGATTATCTGATCGAAGAACAGCTGAAGGAAAAAGACAAAGAAACGGCTCTCCTGTCACTTCGCATTTGCGACGTTGCCTGCGGCAGCGGTCACATTCTGCTTAATGCCGCACGCCGCGTCGGCATTGAACTAGCCACTGTTCGCACTGGGGAGGAACAGCCATCCCCGCCTACACTCCGGGAAGCCGTCCGCGATGTCATCCGCCATTCCATCTATGGCGTGGACCTGAACCCGCTCGCCGTTGAACTGTGCAAAGTCGCGCTCTGGCTCGAAGCCCATGTCCCCGGCGAAAGCCTTAACTTCCTCGATCACCACATCAAATGCGGCAACGCCATCGTCGGTCTCGCCCATGAAGCCGAACTCCAGCGCGGCATTTCTGATGAGGCCTTCAACCGCCTGCCCGATGACGACAAGGATGTCGCCACTCAATTCCGCAAACGGAACAAGGTCGAGAAAGAAGAAGCCGGTCAGCAGAAACTCGATCTATCCCAAACCATTAGACAGGAACTGAACCCCCTGTCCCGCGAATACACCCTGCTCGCCACGTTACCCGACCACAGCCCAACCGATTACAGGAACAAAAAGGCTCATTTCGAGGGACTCGTCCAACGTAAGAACATCTGGCGGTTGCGCACACTGGCCAATTTGCAGGTCGCCCAGTTCTTCATTCCCAAGACACCGGACAACAAGGCCTTCCTCTGCACCGAGGAAGAATACCGTGATTACCTCAACGACAAACGTCAGCCACAAAGCCAAGCAGTTGCCCGTGCAAATACGTTGGCCGTTCAGAAGCGCTGGTTTCACTGGTTCATCGAATTTCCGGACATCTTCGAGAGCGGCGGGTTCGACTGTATTTTGGGCAATCCGCCCTACTTAGGTGGCCAGCGGCTAAGCGGCAGTTACGGACATACGTTTCTCAATTGGGTTAAAACAACATTTGATATTACTGGGAGTTGCGATCTAGTGACGTATTTCTTCAGGCGAATCTTTGCGCTACAACGTCCACAAGGCTTTTTCGCCTTAATCTCAACCAACACCATCGCCCAAGGTGTCGCCAGAGAAGGCGGACTCGAACAAATACTGGAACAAGGAGGTGTCATCAATTTTGCCGCACCTTCTGTCAGGTGGCCAGGAGCTGCGGCGGTGGTTGTGACGTTAATCACGGTGTTCAAAGGGGCATGGAAAGGAGAAGTCCGTTTGCGCGATGCGTTAGTCAAACGAATCAGCAGCTTTCTTGACGATGCTGCAGCGGAAGGCGAACCGAAATTATTGGCCACAAACAAAGACAAGGCCTTCATGGGATCAACTGTGGTTGGCGAAGGATTCATTCTTTCTCCAGCCGAGGCCGAGAAACTGAAGGCTGCAGACAGTCGGAATGCTGAAGTCATCTTTCCGTATTTGGACGGGAGTGATTTGAATTCATCGTGCGACCAATCGCCATCACGTCGCATCATCAATTTCTACGAGTGGTCGGAAAGCAAGTCCCGTGAATATGATGAGCCGTTTGAAATTGTCTTCAATCGTGTGAAGCCATCCCGTGAAGCTGATGAATTGAGCAAAAAGGCCGTTGAAAAGTGGTGGCAATACTATCGGCCGGCCAGCGATCTCTACGAATCGATTAGACCGCTCAAAAAGGTGCTGGCAGTCGCCCAAACAAGTAAAACACTCGCGTTCTCGTTCGTTCCGACAAACTATGTCTTTTCAATGATGACGATCGTTTTCGCTTTCGAGACCTATCGCTATTTTGCCGTGCTCCAGTCGAATGTCCACAACGCCTGGGCTTGGAAATATAGCTCCACGATGAAGTCGGATTTAAGATACACACCGAGTGCCATTTTCCAGAATTTTCCTTTTCCACAAATGTTGGACTCATCTGTTGAATCTGGGCTGGAACAAATCGGCGAGCGCTACCACGAACACCGGCGCGAACTGATGCTCAAGCTCCAATTGGGACTGACCAAGACCTACAACCTGTTCCATGACCGCGAGCTGTCGGCCGAACTAGTGGCCAAGGAAAGTAAACAGCCACTCTCAGTGGCCGCATCCGCCTACGCCGACCTCCTGCAACTCCGCGCCTTGCACGTGCAGATGGACGAAGCCGTCCTCGCCGCCTATGGCTGGCATCAGCCCAGCGAAGCCGAACCAACCATCTCCCTCCGCCATGATTTCTACGAGGTGGACTACCTTCCCGAAAACGACCGCGTCCGCTACACCATCCACCCCGACGCCCGCAAGGAGATCCTCAAGCGCCTCCTCGCTCTCAACCACGCCCGCGCCGCCGAAGAAGCCGCCGTCGCCCAATCCGCCCCCACCTCCAAACCTAAAAGGCCCCGTGAAGCCAGATCGGACCACCAGGCGCTCGATCTGTTTGCTTAATCAAGTCTTATAAACACCGTTACGCACCGACCCAATTCTTTTCAACCCACCACACGCCTATCGTGTTTGCTATTAATCTAGGATCTAACTGCAATGCAAATCAAACAACTTGGTATACCCAATAAACAGGCAATCATTATCCTTGGAGCAGGAGCGTCTCGTGGCGCAAAATGCTTCGAGGATAAACTGAATCCTGCGCCTCTGGACGCGGATTTTTTTAGCATCATGCAAAGAGTGTGTCATTATGAACCCGAACTAAAACAGTTCTTGGATTTTGTCAGATCAGAATTTGGCGCTGGTTCTAGTCCAGGCATGGAGGAAGTCTTCACTCAACTAGAAGCTCTCGCGCGATTCTCAATAGACCTTAAAATTGCACGCGGACGCACAGTGACACGTTACGTAATACAATTGAAAAAGTTTGTGGGTACTATAGCGACATTCTTCCGTCACACGTTTTGTGACAGTTCAGGTACTCCGTTAAAGTGCGACTACCACGAAACATTGGCGGAAGCACTCAATGTCGGCGACACGGTAATATCTTTTAATTACGACTGTATAATTGACGCTGCCCTCCATGCAAAAAAAAACAAACAAAGCTGGAGCGCGTCGAACGGTTACCATGCCAAAGTCGCATCAGGGGCGGCAGCTTGGGATGGATTGGGAGCCCGAGGACGTCGCGCAAGACATCCGATCAAACTCCTAAAATTACATGGCTCGTTGAATTGGGACCGCGCCACCATCGCTAACGAACTATCACTGCGTGCCGATCCATATGAGACACTCTCCCGCAGTGATAACGAAATCGTACCACCCGTTTGGAACAAGACAATCGGTGGAGATATGGTATTTTCTGCGATTTGGAAGGAAGCTCGTCGAATGTTGCCAAAAGGCAAGATTATGATTGTGGCAGGCTATTCAGTTCCGCCAACCGACCTTCTCACCCGAGCGTTAATTCGCGTCAGCGCTTCCGAACGCGAAAAATCTGAAAAACTATCTCACTTGCTTGTAGTAAATCCATCAGTTGAAGCACGTGCAAAGTTAATCGACTTGGTTCGCCCCGCGCTTGATGAAAAAAGCGCCGTTATCGAGCTCACGTCAATGAGAAAGCTCGCCGAATTGTTGTCTTAATTTCCCTTACTTTCAAACCCTCCGAATCATATGCTCTGTGACTGAAGGAGATTACATCATGTCCGATCTGCCAAAGGTTTTTATTTCATACAGTTGGACATCCCCGACACATCAAGACCGGATCCGGTCGTATGCCGAACGCCTTCGCAATGAAGGCGTTGATGTCGTATTGGATTTATGGGACCTGCAAGCTGGTCAGGACAAACTTGTCTTTATGGAAAAAATGGTAAACGATCCAAGTATCACGCATGTGCTCATTTTTTCCGATAAACGCTACGCAGACAAAGCAAATGACAGAAAGGCTGGAGTTGGAACCGAATCTCAAATCATCTCCCAAGAGTTATACTCAAAGGTCGATCAAATCAAATTCGTCCCTATCTTCTGCGAGAAAAATGCAGAAGGAGAGCCGATTCTCCCGACATATTTGAAGTCACGAATTGGATTCGATTTTTGCACGCTCATCGATGAAGCCCAAAACTGGGAGCCTTTGAAACGCTTTCTGTTTGGCAAGCCGCTTTACGAAAAGCCAGCACTCGGTAAACCACCAGCGTTTGTGACTGACAGTCAAACACGGAAATCGTTACCCACAATTGGTCATTTCAATTTACTACAAGACGCATTGTTGAATGGCAAACCTTCATCTCCAGTACTGCGAAACAGTTTTCTCGATGCCGCTTTTTCGTATGCAGACGGTTATCGCATGCGCTCTGTACCAGCCGAAGACCAGCCTGTTGACGAGCGGATTGTTGCAGAAATACAGATTCTACAGCCCCTTCGCGATCAATTCATAGACTGGCTAAACACTGAAATCCAAATTCAACCTGACGAGAGTCTTGAGAGTATCATTAGCGGTTTCTTGGAACGTGTCTTATCTCTTAAGGGCCGTCCGCCAGAACTCAAGAGCTGGTCAACAAACGCGGGATGGTTTGATACATTTGAGATTTTCGGCTATGAAATCTGTCTTTACTTATTGGCTCTACTTATAAACACTAAGCGCGACAAAATTGTGCATTCAATATTTAATTCGTACTACTTCGTCACAAATGATGCCGAGACCTATGATCGCGGTTTACGCTCCTTTGATGCGTTTTACGGTCATGCACAGTCGCTTCATGACAGAAATAGGAGATTAAATCTCAACAGGGTTAGCTTATTGGCAGATATCATAAAAGAACGTGTCACATGTACCAATATTTCTTTCACTGACATCATGCAAGCTGAAGCGATAACACTGCTTTGGCTCTTGACTTCCGGAAAGACCGATTGGTTCTGGAATCCTAATACTTTGAATTACTCTGCATATGGCAACAATCGGTTTCCGTTTTTTGCCCGCGCAGCAGACAGCAAACAGTTCAAACGGATTGCACTTATCACCGGAATCACGACGGCCGACGAGTTGCGCACGCGCTTCGCTTCGGGGTTAGCCAATCTTCAACACTCTCGGAACAATCCATTCTACTATCGCGGTTGGTCAAACCTAACAAATATTTACGCCCTAGAAACTTGGGACACGCTTAAATAGCTTTGTAAATTCTCATTCCGAAGGAAATGAAGCCAATGAATAACGACTGTGCCCTTTTAGACGAACCCATTAAGAGCGTCACCCAAGACGCACTCGGTCGGGGCGACTTTGCTAACTCGGTCGCCGATTTGATTCTAACCGCTCCTCAAGGCTCATGCAGTCAGGTCATCGGTCTATATGGCAAATGGGGCGAAGGTAAAACGTCGCTCAAAAACATGGCGATTGAAGCATACAAGTCGCAATGCAATTTGCCGCCCCTCATTGTCGAATTCAGTCCTTGGACATACACAAGTCGAGAACGCCTGCCCTTTCTCTTCTTTACAGAGATAGCGCATGTCTTTGGAAACGAAACCACAGATGAAAAGGCTCAAAGACTGGCTGATCAATTCAAGCAATTCGGCCAAATATTAGAAATCGTGAGCCTCGTTCCTCAACTCACGCTTTTCGCGTTGTGGGTCAAACCGATCCTGAACTTCTTTGGTGCGAAATACGCAGATCAAACGAAGAGCCTGGAGTCAGTCCGGAAGCAAATTCACAGCATGATGGCCGATGAGTCTCGCCGTCTCATAGTCGTTATTGATGATCTGGACCGGATTAGCGCCGAGGAAGTTCGCCGCATGATCCAACTGGTGAAGGCGAATGGCGATTTTCCCAACATCACCTACCTGCTCCTGTGTGACCGCGAATATGTGGGACGCGCACTGTGTACCGTTGTGGAGGGCTACACTGTTGAGCACGGACGTGAATATCTCGAAAAGATAGTGAGTTTCGGACTAGACCTACCGCGGATTCGAACTTCTGACTTAAGGACTTTTCTTTATTACCTTTTAGAGGACGTTCTTAAACGACATCAGATCAAATCCGAACAATTTGACCCATCCCAAGAACTCTCACCAAACGTCTTTCAACTTGTGCATGACCTACGTGATGCTAAACGCCTAATTGCGGGCTTTGAGTTTCAACTCTCAATGCAACGCAAGAAAGGTAGAGGCACTGCAAGCATACATTTGGACGATCTGATCTCCCTTGAGGCCTGTCGCCTTTTTGAACCCGACTTCTATCATGCAGTTTATCGGCAGAAGAGGGTTCTCTTATGTGAGGATGAGTCTACATACACGGCCAATAAAAGCAAACTTGACGCCACATGGATCGACAGTAACCTGACCCACTTCATTTCTGATCAACACAAGCATATCGCAAAAGACTTTATTACAAGACATTTGGGTTGGCACTGTATCGATTACCTTGCCGAGAAAAGTTATAGTCGATGCAATTTGAAGGACTGCAAAATTACTTTTCGATTGGCTCACCCGGATTGCTTTGAGAGGTACTTCAACCTCTACTCTGATCCGACCGAGTTTTCCAAAGCCGATCTACAGG
Source organism: uncultured Lentisphaeraceae bacterium (assembly GCA_964643945.1). GTDB lineage: Bacteria > Verrucomicrobiota > Kiritimatiellia > RFP12 > UBA1067 > JAHFSX01. The sequence continues at coordinate 13,141 of CAZXVN010000142.1, forward strand.
AATTCAACGAATCGTTATCAAATCAAGACGCAGTCACCAGAGCACTTAGAAAATTGTTTGACAATGGTCGCCTACGTGACTTTCTTTCGACGATTGAAAGCTCATTCGACGAACCCAATCCTGCACGGCAGGAAATTTTTGTTTCAGCTCTTACATTAGCTGCCGAGTTCGCGCAAGACACGCTTCCTGACATGCACATTACGCGGGGTGACAAATTCGGCTTTTCGTTAGCAACACATTTGCACCGTTGTATCAGGTTCTTTCTTGAACGGTCAGTGTCAACTGAGGAGCGTTCAAATCTTTTGATGCGGGTGTTCAGGCGAGAGACCTCAGCCGTTGTTTTACCCACCTCCATCCTTTCCTCAGAGCACGCCAGCAGGGATCGCCAAGCGGCGGTACCGCAACTGATCCTTGATAAAGACTATGACGAACTAAACAAACTTTGCATAGAACGTATTGAAGAACGTCAGTTGCAAGGAAAACTGATCGGTCATATTGACGAACGTGATCTACGCTTTATGTGGGTCACAATAGGAAATCCAGAGCGCATTAAAGCAATGCTGGCAAACGATTTCTTATCCTACCCTTCAGTAATGCATGCGCTATGGCCTTTCACCGGATATGTCAGTTCGTCTGAGGGCACTTTCTATACAATCCATTTGGATCAGCTGGAACAATTCACTGATCCAAAAAAGGTCTTAGCCTTATTGATGACTCAATCCCAACTGCCTCAAGCACAAGCCGGACTTCGCGATTGCCTAGCTTACTGTATCGACGCCAAGATCAATGGCCTGCCTTATGATCATGATGCGCAAATGAAACAGGTGTATAAACGAAATCACTAGCCCAGTATGTTCCTCATGTTCGGAACCAGCACCTCGATTAGCTCATCTCACAAGGACTCTGCCATGATCTTACGTTTTCCCTTATCAGATCTTCCTTCTCTTTCCAGCCGCTACATCGAAGGGATGAACCCCCGTGACCGCCGCCTGACTGCAACGATTGAGCAAGCGGTATTTCCGTCCTATCGGGGCAAGGGCTATCTCACCAAGGACGAGTTTCTGACGGTATGCGCGTGGAAGACGCCGCGAACGTCGAAATGGTGCGGCACGAATGAGGAGGAGGTCATTCGCGAAGTCTCGGCGCTCGTGTTCACGACAAAATCGGAGGTTTTGCGCATACAGTCATGGACGATGCTTGCAGGCGTCAAATGGCCGACCGCCTCTGTCTTTCTCCACTTCCTATATGCAGATCAGTACCCGATCCTCGACTATCGTGCGCTCTGGTCTTTAGGTATCCCTAAGCCGCCACCCTACACTTTCAGTTTCTGGATGGAGTATGTCACTTGTTGCCGTGCATTAGCACAAAAAACAAACGTGAGCATGCGGGTCTTAGACCAGGCGTTGTGGAAATATTCGCAAGAGAATCAAACCAAATCTCCACGGGGACTAAAATGACCTCATCTGAACACTCACACGGTCAAGCCATACCGCCAAGTGGCTCTCGCAATGAATCCTTCGACGATCAGATGCGTAACCATCAGGTTGCATGGCGCAACGTCCCAGAAAACGACGTCAGCCGCGAGCACGGCTCGCAGAACGGCCTCACACGCCCATGGATTCTGCTTAGCGACAAATGGGAGCAGTCCCTTTGGCCCGGCATCCGCACCGGCTCGGCCAATCCCCTGCCCGACTATCTCAAAAAGAACTCAATCCAACCTCATCAGGGCAAACACAACCTCAACAGCTCCTGGGTCCAATGCGCCAACCTCTACTTCCCCTTCGGCACGACCGCTGAAGGCCGGGAATTGCTGGCCGGTTTTCTCCGCGCGCACGTGTCGCCCGACGTGCAAACCGTCGACGAGTTGCACCTGGAGTATGAGGAAGACCGCGACGTCCTCAAACCCGCAGAACTCCTTGGCGAGCCCGGCGGCATGCGCGGCAGCGGCCAGACCTCGCCCGATCTCGCCTTCCACATCAACGGCCACACCGGCCTGATACTGATCGAGAACAAGTTCACTGAGCACTCGTTCTATCGCTGCTCCGCCCGAACAACCGAGGACAGCGAAGCCCGCCCTGCGAATCCCGCTCCCTCCCGCTGCCTGAACGTGTCTTGCTTGCTGGCCGATCCCCAGCATCAATGCCACCAATGTACCTGGGGCCGTAAATACTGGAACCTCCTCCGCCCCGTCGCGAACGAGGCCGCCTTGTCACGCCTGAAGCGCTGCCCAGCCGCCACAGCCGGCTACCAGCTCTTCCGCCAGCAGGCCCTTGCCCAAGGCATCGCCAACAGCAAATACGACCAAGTCTTCACCTGCGTCGCCCTCGACGCCCGCAACGCCACCCTGCTCAAATGCCTCCGCACCACCGGCCTCCCCGATCTCGAATCCGGCTGGTCATCCCTCTTCGACAACGGCTCCAAAGTCCGGTTCAAGGTCTTCACGCATCAAGCCTGGGTCACCCATGTCGCTAAACACGGCCCTCCCTCCGTCTGGCGCCCCTGGCTCAACTACGTCACCACCCGCTATGGCTATTGAGATTCCACATCATTCATAACAGAATCAATTCCACAGCCAAAAGAAACGAAAACTACCATGAATAATCAGGCGAAATGGATTGTTGAACGGAACCGCTAGCGCGGAGTAAGACTCCGACGCGAGGCGGTTTTTTAATTTACCGAGGCGTATACTGACTTCCGCGGCCGCCGCATGGTGCGGCGGCCCTTAACGGAAGGGAGTCAGTCATGTCGCCATTAC
>CAZXVN010000143.1:0-6542 GCA_964643945.1 uncultured Lentisphaeraceae bacterium
CGTTCCGCGACAACGCCATTGCGCCGGACTTTATCTACTACAATATTGGCTTCCGGATTGCCTATCGGATTGTCTTGCCGCCAAGGCAATAGTATCCGGGGCAAACGAATGCCCGGGCACGACGTGCCAGTCGGAGGCGGCAGTCACGACGGTAGTGAATGAAGGGGCGGCGTGTCGGCGGGACGCGTCGCCCCCGCTGTTCTCAGTACACGTTTGCCGGCGTGTCAGCTTCCGGCAATTTTGGAACTGGAATGCACGGTCAAGAATGATATAGTGATAATTCGTTTTTGCGACGAAGGATATCGACAAAAAGCGACTCTCTCAACGCATTTTATTCTGACTTCTGACTCCTGACTTCTTGGGTTGCGGGCGTCAGCCCGCGTTAGATATGAAACGACTGCTCATCGTCACCAGTGACCGCTCCGGCAAGTTCGATGAAAAGACCAGCGCGGAGGCGCATTTCAAGGTCGCCCCGTATAGCCTGGGCGCCCTGCGCTTGAACCTTGAACGGCTGGGCTGGACGACCTGTTATGCGCCGCTGTCGCTTTCTTCTAACCCGTTCCGGCTCGCCCGTTTCATCGACGGTTTTAAGCCTGACATCATCTACACCTACGGCAGCACGGTTGCGCTGCATCCGCTCTTCTGCCGGGCGGTGCTCTGCCGGCATAAGGTGTTCAAAGTCATCCACGGCTGGGACGATGTCTACGGCGAGATATGGGCAGACGTATTTGGAAAGGTTCCCGGCTTGTTCATGGTGTGGATGGAAAAACGGATCATCAGGAATTCCGACGGCGTCGTCACATTAAGCACCTTCAACCAGCAGCGGGCCCGCCCGTGGGGGGTCGAGTGCCACTATATTCCGAACGGCGCCGACGTGCCGCAGGTTGATCCCGAGGCGTGCCGGATCAAGCTGACAGGAAAGATGAATCTCGTCTATACCGGCGATCAGGCAAAGTGGAAACGGACCGCAGAGATTTGCGAGGCGATGCGGCATGTTCCGAAAGAGATCAAGCTGTATCTCACGGGAGAGCATTACGACTATCTTGACGAATACGCCTCCGACAACTGCATCTTCCTGGGCTTCGTTTCGAAGAGCGACCAGTGGGGCGTGATGAGTCAGGCGGACGTTCTGGTCGTCACCGCCGATCAGGACTGCAACGCCAAGCTGCAGGAGTATTTGCGCTTCAGGAAGCCGATCCTCGGCTATGACGGACGCATGAACCTGTTTTTCAAGAACGGCCGTAACGCGTTACTGACGCGCGACTATGCAGCGGCCATTCAGCGGTTGGCCGCCGACCCGGAACTCTGCCGCGCGCTTGCCCAGAATGCCGAGAAGGACCTTCGCGTGTTTACCTGGTTCGAGATCGCGCAGCAGTTTGACGCCTATTTCGGGCAGATGCTCGGGCTTCATCAAAAGGAGAAAGTCGTTCTGTTTGACCATGCCTGCCATGCGTCAACGCAGTCCGCACGGTTTTTTTATGACCTGCTGTCGCCGCATTTCGATATTACCGTTCACGTGTACGAGCATTTCTACCGGTATCAATGTCCTCAGGCAGAGGTGAACCGGCACGACTACGCGCTCTATTTTGAATTCCTGCCGGGGCGGCTCAAGCTGTTTTATCCAAACACCCGCTCGCTGTTCGTACCCATGTACGACAATGAATGGGGATCAAAATGGCAATGGCGGCGCATCGCGATGACCGGCATGCCGGTCATTTCGTTTTGCGCGCGCGTGACGCGCTTTGCGCGAGCGCAAGGCGTGCGCTCCGTGTTGGATGTGCGGTACTTTCCCGATCCCGGCGGCTACAAAGACATGGAAGGTGATCCCCGCGTTCTGCTGCTATGGGAGCGGGGGCAGATCACGTTCGAGACCGTGAAGGCCCTTTTCCAGCCGCACGACTTCAAAAAAATCATTTTGCTGCGTCATCCGGAAGAGCGGCTTACGTATGCTGCCCTTTCAGACCAGGACATCCGCAATTACCACGTTGAGGTCATCCACACGGCGTTCATGCCGCGCGAGCAATTTATCGAGGTGCTTCGCCCGGCGGGCGCCGTTCTGGCGCCGCGCATGAAAGAAGGCATAGGCATGGCCTTCCTCGAAGCCATGGCCATGAGAAAGTGTGTCATCGCGCATCGGGACGCCACCATGGATGAATACATTGAGCCAGGCGTGAACGGATTATTGTTCGATGCCGAAGCTCCCCGCAAGCTGTCAATCTCGGACGTCATACGCATTCATTCGACACTTCCAGATCCGGTGACGCATTACAACAGGTGGCTTGCCGACAAAGACAAGATAGTCCCGTTTATCCAGTCAACCCCGCTGGCGTCTCTTTCGCTGGCGCAGGCCTTCGCTTTCTACTTATGCTACCCGCTAGCCGTGTTTGAGTTCGTACGCTTCCGTTTTTTCAGAAAACGGCGAAAAGCGAAACCGGAAAAGCAAAAGGGGGAAAGAGCATGAGCACGAAAATCTGCCCGATCGATTCAGTGGAAATGATTTATCAATTTTCATCGCGCATACTTTCAAAATACGATGTGGCATTTTTTCAATGCCCGGCATGTCGCTTGTTGCAGACGGAAGACCCTTACTGGCTGAATGAGGCATATGTGCAGGCATATAACGATACTGATACTGGCTTGGCTTCACGTAACGTCCTAAATCGATTGCGCCTTGAACCAGTACTTAACCTGCTTTATAAATGCCAAGGATCATTTCTCGATATCGGCGGAGGGTATGGTCTGTTCGCTCGTCTGATGCGTGATATCGGGATCAATTTCTTTACAACCGACAGATATTGCGAAAGCATATTTGCACGTCAATTCGCCCCTTCCAATGATTTCACCGCAACCGCGCTCTTCTCATTTGAGGTCTTCGAGCACCTGCCTGATCCTGTAACCTTTCTCAAAGAGAACTTTTCTAAGTATGCATGCAAAACCATTTTTTTTACAACAGAAACCTATACTTCAGAAATTCCTGATATTGAATGGCCGTATTATGGCTTCTCACATGGCCAGCACATTACTTTTTATCATCCCGACTCACTACGCTGTTTAGCTGCGTCGCTTGGATGCACTTACACCCACTTGTTTTCTGATATACACCTCATTTCAGAGCGTCCGTTGTCATTACTTGAAAAAGGCATCTTGACCAATAGAGCGCTCATATTACCTTACGCTCTTTTAACGCGTGCCTTACGTTGGAACAAAAGCTTCACACAGTCTGATTCTATTCAGACTCAGATTTGAGCAAGCAGAAATCGTCAGTCGGTACGCTCTCGCACCCCTGTACTAGGAACCGGCCTGCCAAGCATGCGGCAAGCGATGAGCGCCGTTTTCCAGAAAGGGCCGGGAAAGAATGAGGCGACGGCCACAAGCTGCCACTTCAGCCAATTGACTGGCTGGGACAGCAATGAGGGCGCATATACATCTTTCATGATTCTGAAAAGATACCCGCTTTGCAGCGAAAACAGTTCCTTCATTTGAAAACCGACAACATAATACAATAAAATGCAATCGGGGCGGGAACTGTAATAGCATTGCAGGTTGCGGCGAAACCTGCCTATATTCATACTTTGAGCAAAGGCGATGAAGGCGACTGGGAGACCTATGAAAAAGGTGTAATACATGAAGGTGTTTTCCCTGTCAGGCTGCTGATAGTCACATATCGTTTTATCTGAAAGCAACCAGCAGCCCCCGGCCTCGGCCTCCGCAAGAACCATCAACAATTGCGGGATCTGCGAACTCAGGCAGGCATACCCCTTGGCCATCCTCCTGCGAAACGCGGACATGCGGTAGACACCGGCAGAAATCAGCGCCAGCCTCATCACACGATAGTCGAACGCGCTGAATAGCGCCTCTATTGTTTTTCCGGCCAAACGTCCGTTGGGGATCGGTTTCGGCAGCGCCTCTTGCGGAAAACTATAGAAGGCGAAAACATGTTCAGCCTCGTTCTTTGCGTCCTGCAGAATGGTTCTGACAGCATCCGGCCGCGGCTTGTCGTCATCGCCCAGCACCCAGAGCCATTCGGTCTCGCACAGCTCGAAGCAGCGCATGACATTTGCGCTGCCGCCGATGTTGAAGGCGTGGCGGACAACCGAGACCTGTGCTGACAGCCCGACCCCCAGCTCGGCCAGAATCTGAACGGCGGGAACCTCGGAGTGGTTGTCGAACACCATTAACCGCACCCGCTGCTCGCCCGCTATTTGCGGCACAATGACTTCCAAGGTGTGCTTCAGTTGGGCAGGACGATTAAAAGTCGGTATGGCAATCGTCAACAAGACGCCCTCCTGCTTGCCGCCGCATCCCAGGCCCACATTTTCGTGATTCATCATCATATTTTCCTGTCTGTTTATTGCCGCCTATGGGACAGCCTTGCCTGCCTCAACGCATGGGCGAGAGAGGCTCCGAACGCAAGCAGGGTGAACATGAACATGACCCCCAGAACGAACGACAGGCAACACGGATTCAACGCCTCTATAGTCGTCATCCAGGCACCGGGAATAAATGCCGAAAAGAACCGGTAGCCGGTCAAGCCGTACAACACAAGCATTTCGACAACAAGCAACACGCCGTAATAGCTCAAAAACGTGAAACGGCGGCAGGCCATCTCATGGCTGGTGAAACAGCCCGTCGCCAATCGGAACGCATACATCATTGTCAAGACAGACATCTGGGGCGCAAAGGCCGCATAGGGATGCCAGGCGTCGACCTGCCTGAAGAGCCACGCGCCGAAAAGGAAAAACAACAGCGCAAGGGAAAGCCCAACCGCAAGTGTTCCTCCCATCGAATGCCACAGCAGCCGGCCCGAAGTCTCGCCTTTCTCATGCCGCTCGGCGATCAGAGGGAAGGCGACGAAAATCATCGTCATCCCCATATACGCGCCCATTTCGGCGAAACGCGAGATCATATAATAGGCCGCAGACTCCAGATCCGGCAGACGATGCCGGATTACGAACGCCTCAACGGCCATCTGCATGACGCCTAAGACGATTACGATCCCGCAAGGCCCCATATACGCCAACATCCGTTTGCCGTCGCTGCGCCAATAGGGTTCGGCCTTTACCGCCCGGCCCAGAATGTGCCGCAGACCGAAAAAGGCGATACACATCGTTAACAGATTGGGCAGCGTCTGCCCGACAAAATATCCCGACAGGCCCCGGATTGGCAGGCAAACCGCCATTGTCGCCAAACGAAGCGGTGCCCCGAGAATGCCGACCAAGATAACGATCCTGAATTTTTTTAATCCCTGCAAGGCTGTCGTGGCAATCGGTGCGGCCACCGCAACGACGCCCGACAGAACAATGAGAAGACCGAGGCTTCCTTCGGCGACACGCATCCGTTCAAACACCGGTGGCAAGACGAACCTGGCATACAGCATTGTCGCAAGAAAGAGGAGAAGCGTGAACAGGCACCCGTCACGCAACAGCGCCTTGACCTTGCCATATTCGCCATGCGTGGCATGCGTATTGAGAAATTTGACAAACGGCCCCATGACGATCATCAGCGGCAGTCCCAAGATGTTGCCCATTTGAACCAAGGGCAAGACCGCGCCCAATTCGGACGGCGACACATACTGCGGCACCAGCCAAAGCCCGACGAACATGTTGATCACATCACCGAACCGCTGCACGCAGAACATGATGAGCGTATACCACCAGAGGGAACCCAGACGCTGCTTTATCTTGCTTAACACCCTCATTCCGTTTCCATGTACCCGCCTTTATTCTTTTTCCTCACGCGATGATGCCGAGGGGCGGGGTGGTTTTCCACTGGCCGCGGGTGAAGTCCGGGAAGGCCTGCGGCTGGCCGTCTTCCTTGACGGACTTTTCGCTGAGCGGGCCGACGGCGGACCAGAAGCAGCCTTCGTAGACGTTCTGGTCCAGCGGCTCGCCCTTGCGGAGGCACTCGACGATGCGGAACAGCATCAGGAAATCCATGCCGCCGTGGCCGCCCATTTTTTTGGAGAGTTCGCCCATGCGCTTGAAGAGCGGGTGCTCGTATTTCGCGGCGATCGCCTCCCAGGCCTCGCCCTCGGCCCAGTCGTGGCAGGTTTTGGTGACGCCTTCGATGGCCATGCGGTTGGGAAAACCGGCGAGGGTGCCCTGGGTGCCTTGGATCAGGTTGAGGCGCGAGTACGGGCGCGGCGAGGTCTCGTCCCATTGCACCATGATCGTACGGCCGAGAGTGGTCTTGATGATCGAGGTGTTGATGTCGCCGCCTTTGAAATCGAGATTCTTGAACTCGGGATTGCTGAGTTTGGCGGACTTTCTGGCGTAAAGGTTCCGGCCCTTGGCGGGTGAGGAGAAGGAAACCAGTCGCGCGAAGTTATCCTCGGTGCGGGCGAGGCTCATGTATTGGGCGACCGGGCCCAGGCCGTGGGTCGGATAGAGATTGCCGTTGCGCTTGGCGTATTGGAAGGTGCGCCACGAGCCGGTGCTATCGCCGTTGTCCATTTGGCCGCGGAGTTCGTGGATGTAGGCGGCTTCGCCGTGCAGCAATTCGCCGATCACCCCTTGGCGGACCATGTCGAGATAAACGAGTTC
>CAZXVN010000144.1:0-9726 GCA_964643945.1 uncultured Lentisphaeraceae bacterium
CCTGAGGTTCCTGAACTCAGGAACAAAACCGACACGGATAAAATTCCCGAGGAGGCCTTTTATCACCTGTTCGAAATGAACGTTGATGGCTCAGGGCTTCGCCAGCTTACTCGCGGCAGGTATGATGATTTCGACGGAACGTATCTGCCTGACGGGGACATCCTCTTTCTCTCAACACGCAAAGGCGTCTTCCTGCAAAGCAACAAGGCCAATGCATCCGCCACGCTCAACGCCGACCTGCCCTACAGTTATGTTCGGTGTGGCGGCGACAACTACCGCCCTGTCCCGGTGTTCACGCTCCACCGCATGGACACGGCAGGGAAAAACCTCCGCCCCGCCTCCGCCTTCGAGAATTTCGAATGGACCCCTTCGGTGGCAAACGACGGCAGAATTTTATATACGCGCTGGGATTACATCGACCGTTTCAACGGGCATTTTTTCAGCCTCTGGGCCACCAATCCCGACGGGACCAACCCCCAGCTCGTCTATGGCAACTACACAGTGCGTCCACAGGCCGTGCTGGAGGCGCGGGCGATTCCCGGTTCTTCGAAGCTTGTATTCACGGCAAGCGCGCACCATTCGATCACCGGCGGTTCGCTGGTGATGCTGGACCGCACGAAGGGGTTGGAAGACCTTGCACCGCTGACCCGGCTGACACCTGACGTGCAATTCCCGGAAACGGAAGGCTGGGATGGTTCCTATTATGTTAACCCGTGGCCTCTTTCCGAAGAGCATTACCTGGTGGCCTGGAGCAACTGCAAACTGCCTCCGCACTGCCGGGTTGACTCCTCGCCTGAAAACCCGCCGAACGCCACGGGCATTTATCTTTATGACACCTTTGGCAATCTCAATCTGCTTTACCGTGACCCGGAAATATCCAGCGCCTCGCCCATCCCCGTGACGGCGCGGAAACGTCCGCCCGTTATTCCGGACTCGATCGAATGGGACAAGCCGGAAGAAGGCAACTTCATGGTTCAGGACGTGTATGAGGGTTTAAAGGGAGTGGAGCGTGGTTCGGTCACTTCGTTGCGGGTCATCGCGGTGCCTCCGAAGGTGCAGCCTTTCGCGGGCAACCCGATGATCGGGGTGTCTGTTGAGGACCCAGGCAAGTACCTGCTCGGGACGGTACCCGTGGAGTCAGACGGCTCGGTCTATTTCCGTGTGCCCAGCGGCGTTCCGGTTCTGCTTCAGGCTGTTGCTAAGGATGGTATGGCCATACAGACCATGAGGAGCCTCATTTATGTCTGGCCGGGACAGACCCTCTCCTGTGTCGGCTGTCACGAGCCGCGCGAAACGACACCCATGAGGACGGTCAGTAATACCATCGCCTCCAAACGCAAGCCGAGTAAGCTGACGCCGGGCCCCGAAGGCTCCTGGCCTTTGCGCTTCGACAAGCTCGTCCAGCCGGTGTTGGACAAGCATTGTGTCTCCTGCCATGCGCCGAAGGGTTCCGATCCCAAGGCTGCCGCGCTTGACCTGACAGCCGGCAAATCCTATCAGGGCCTCCTGGATTATGGCGGGCGCAATCTTCGTGAGCTCGCGCGGGAGCGGGACAGGTCGGTTGTCGGCGACTGTGTCGCGCGGCAGAGCAAGCTGATGGCCGTGCTCACGACAGGAAAGATGCGCGACAAGGTCAAGCTGGACGAAGAGAGCAGGAGCCGGCTTGTGACCTGGATGGATATTTACGCCCACTGGCAGGGGAGTTACAGCGACGTGCAGGAGAAGGAGCTGCTGGAGTTGAAGGCCAGGATGTCGGCTCTGCCGCAGGTGAACTAATGCGGGCGGAGCCCGCAACCCTCACCCCGGCCCTCTCCCAGAGGGTGAGGGGGAAAGAGAGAGAGAGGCGACACATGAGACCCTTGAAACCGATTCCGATTCTGGCAATGATGGCTGCGGCTTGGGCAGGGCTGTGCGGGAACGCGGCGGAGAACGCCTCGGCGAAGGATGATTACGCCTGGATGCGAGGCGCGAATTACGTGCCGTCTTACGCGAAGAATGACGTGGCCCTGTGGCTGGATTTTGATTCTGAGGTGATTGGCCGGGAGCTGGGCTATGCGGAACGGCTGAAGCTGAACACGGTGCGTGTCTTCCTGAGCGTGCAGGCCTACGAGAGGAATCCGCCTCTTTTCCTTGAACGGTTTGAACAGTTCCTCACCCTCTGCGCGAAACACAAGATCCAGATGATGCCGGTCCTGTTCGACTCCTGCTTTGATCCGCAGGAGGTTGATCTCGCAGAGTATCGCGACAAGAACTGGATTCCGAGCCCTGGCTGCCAGCGCTTGGGTGAGAAGGACTGGCCCGCGATGGAGACGTATACTGCAGCCATTGTCGGCAAGCACAAACAGGATCCGCGTATCGTTCTGTGGGACGTGATGAACGAGCCGGAATCCACGGGGGAGTTCGGCAAGCCCGAAGGGAAGGCAAGGATCGTGGGCTTTGTCCGGCGCGCGATCGCGCGGGTCAGGCAGGAGGGCCCCGTTCAGCCGTTGGGTGTTGGCTGGGCTTTTTCGCGTAATATCAGCCTGTCGGCGGACATCACCGATGTGCTGATACTTCATAACTACGCGAATCCCCAGGGATTAGGGGAAGATATCCGGCGGATTAGGGAACTGGGAAAGTCGCTGAACAAGCCCGCGATCATCAATGAATGGGTAGGCAGGCCTCAGCAGCGAATCGAGGAGGCGATGCCGGTCGTGGCAAAGGAGAAGATCGGCTGGGTTTTCTGGGAGCTGATGCTGGGCAAGACTCAGTTTACGCAAGGCAGGCGGCCTTACCAGGGACACATTTATCCTGACGGCACCTGCTATTCGGCGAAAGAGGTGGCTGCCATTCTTAGTCCGGAAGGCTACACGGGAAGCGTTGAGGAGGTTATCGCCAAGGCGGGCTTCAAGGTGTCTGACAAGGCGGCGAAATCTTTTACCGAAGAGGGCATCACCTTCTCGCCGCTGTGGGAACGGTGGAACGGGGTCGGGCCAACAGACAACCGCCTGTGGTTTGCGGCGGATGCCAACGAGACGGCGGTCAAGGAGGTCGAGGGCGCGGATGTCGTACTGGTCATGAAATTCGGCCCGGATTGCGGCATCGCGACCGTGACGGTGGACGGCAAGCCGGCGCCAGTGCCAGAAATCGACACCTATAGCAAAGAGGTGGACTGGAACCGCAGGGTTGTTGTCGCCGAGAATCTGACGGCGGGTTTGCATCGGGTTGTCATCACCGTCACAGGACGTAAGGCAGCGGAGGCAAGCAACCGTTATGTCCAATTGGAAGAAATTGTGAAGAAGTAAGAAATTATGGCTAACGTATACGAGGGCATCAAGTGTTTTAAAGGGAAGATGAGCAGCCTTGCGGCAGTATGTATGCTCCTCGCTCTTGTGCCTTCACCGCTGTTTGCTGCAACAAATGTGCCTTCGATTGATCCGCAGGCGACGTACAGGAAGCCGGTGATCTATGCGACCTGGATTATGATCTGGATCGGCGCGACGGAGAAATGGTGGAGGCCGCAGGATTATGAAGGCTGCAGGGTGAAATACCCCGAAGGTTTGTCCGCTAAAGAATCCATCGACTGGAATGATCCTGTTCTCAGAAAATTTTATCTTGAGCAGATCAGGGATGCCGGCATTGATGTGATTGTCATCGATTTCACAAACGGATTCCGCTGGGAAAAAGCCGCGAGGGATGTTCAGAAATTCTGTTACGAGAATAACATGAAGATGTGCATTGCGTTTAATCCTCAGGGCGGCTCTTCGATGGAGTCGGCCTGCGGCATGGTGTGGAAGACGTTCGCTGATCCAGGAGTGCACTATTCGGAAGCGTATTTCCAGAAGGACGGCAAGCCGCTGTGCGTGATCTACACATGGCGGTCAGGTTATGCGGCCAGCGTTGCCCAATCCGGTCCGGAGCGCGGCAGGTTTTCCACCGTGTGGGCATCGGGCGAAGATGGTGCTGACAACAAGTGGGGTTGGCAGCTTGAGCCATGGGAGCTTGCGCATCCTTCGGCTGATTCGGTTTTTGTTAACAGCGCCGTCAAGTGGAACAGCCCCCGCGGGACTGCAGAGACGTGGCGTAAATCCCTTGCGGTGTTTGATTACAACATGCTGATTGCAAGGAGAAGCCGGCCAAAGCACGTAATAATCGGTTCGTATGACGACATGCACGAGAGAAACTCATGGATCAAGATTGACACAGCCGGTGCTGACAGGGGCGCGCAGATGCGGGATATCCAGGGCAAAGTGAGTGCGGACACGTATTATGACAGGGTGAAGAGCTGGATCAGAGGAAATGCGCCGGTTTTTGTCAAAGGAGGAATCATAAAAGACGGGGCCTACAGGATGGTTAATGTGTCCACCGGCCTGGGTTTTTCATCTGTAACGCCGACAGCCCATAATAGTGAGGATCTCGGGGCGCCGCTGCTGCAGCGGGCGGCGGATCATCGATACCTTGGCGCAACAGAATGTTATTACTGGTTCTATCACCTTGGCGACAATGAATTCAGGATTGTGCATCTTTCAAGCGCACTGTCGCTGGCGGATGAAAGTGGAACAATAAAGCAGGTTTGGGATGATGTGCTCCCGAACCAGAGCTGGAAGATAGAGGGTGCCGGCGGAAATTATCTGCTTGTCAACAAGGCCACCGGCAAGGCTCTTGGCGTGCGAAGCGACAAGCCGGGGACGGAAATAGTCACCCGGGTTAAGAACAGGGACGATACGCTGCAGCAATGGGCGCTGAACCCTGTGGCGATCCTGGAATAACAGTCGAGTAAAACGAAAGGCAAGTGAATAATGTCCGATATACTAAGACGAACCCTGTCCCTCGGTTCCTTGGTTGCGCTGTCTTTGACGGCGAGTGTGTGCGCGGACGTGCGGATGCCCGGTGTGTTCAGCGATCACATGGTGCTGCAGCGGGATGCCGCGGTGCCGGTCTGGGGCTGGGCGGCGCCGGGGGAGAGGGTGGCCGTCAGGTTCGGCGGCAAGAGCGCGTCGGGCGTGGCAGGCAAGGACGGCAAGTGGCTGGTGAAGCTGCCGGCCATGACGGTCAACGCCGTGCCGCAGGAGTTGACCGTCAGCGGGCGGAACACGGTCACGATCACGGACGTGCTGGTTGGCGATGTGTGGCTGGGATCGGGGCAGTCGAACATGGAAATGGCCCTGCGCGACATTGAGAAAGCCAAGGAGGAGATGGCGACGGCGGCCAAGCCGCTGATCCGGCTGTTCACTGTGCCGCGCAACGAGAAGAGCCAGGTGGCGGAGGATGTGCCGTCGAAGTGGGCGCCCTGTACGCCCGAGAACATCGCCGGCTTTTCCGCTGTGCTTTATTTGTTTGGCCGCGAGATCAACGCGGAGGCGAAGGTGCCGGTCGGGCTGATCCACAGCTCGGTCGGAGGGACACGGATTGAGCTGTGGACGGCGCCGGAAGGCTTGGCTGCGGTTCCCGAGTTTGCGGGCATGACGAACAGCATCAACAACGCGGAGAAGCAGTTCAACGAGTCGCTGCCGGCGAAGATAACGGCGATGGAGGAATGGCTGCCGAAGGCGAAGGCGGCGCTGGCAGGCGGCGGGCGCGTGCCGCTGATGCCGGACTGGCCGCAGCACCCGAATCCGGGAGTCGGCTCGCTGTATCACGGGATGATTTATCCGCTGGTCCCGTTCGCGCTGCGCGGGTTTGTGTGGTATCAGGGGGAGTGGAATGGCGGCGAAGACGAGATTTATCATCAGCGCATGAAGGCGTTGATCGCGGGCTGGCGGAGCGTGTGGGGCCACGCGGATCTGCCTTTTTACTATGTCCAGCTTGCGCGCATGCCGGAGAAGGAGCACAGCCCGTGGTCGGGCAACGGGCTGGCGCCGACCCGCGATGCCCAGCGCCGAAGCCTCGACATCCCGCACACGGGCATGGCGACGATCATTGACCTCGAGGGCAGTTCCGGCTGGCATCCGGGCAACAAGCAGGATGTGGGGAAACGGCTGGCGCTGTGGGCGCTGCGGAACGAGTATGGACGAACGAATCTTGTGGCGAGCGGGCCGTTGTACACGAGCAGGAGGGTCGAGGGCAACGCGATCCGCGTCAGCTTCGACAGCGTCGGCTCAGGATTGGTGGTCGGCACGAAGACCGGCCGCGAGCCGATGAAGCTGACGCCGGACCAGCCGCTCAAGAACTTTGCGATTGCGGGCGCGGACAAAAAATGGGTGCATGCCCGGGCCGTGATCAGCGGGAATGACGTGCTCGTGTCAGCGCCCGAGGTTGCCAAGCCTGCCGAGGTGCGGTATGCGTACTGCCAAGATCCTGTTGGCTGTAACCTGTTCAACTGGGAAGGCCTGCCGGCGTCGCCGTTCAAGACGGACGAGTGGTAAGCGCACCAAAAAAGGATTCTTTAGAAAACGAACATACAAAGAAACGGGGAGGATGATGAGACACATGAAGTGGGCATGCATGCTGACTCTGGTCGTTGCGGCTCTCATGGCGACGGGTCTGTCGGCGGTTGCGGCGGAGGCCGCGCGTCCGACCGGCCTGATGTGCGAACTGATGGAGACTCCGACACTCTCCCGAACGGTTCCCTTATGAGCAATCAACCGTTTCAATTCCTCGTATTCGGCTTGCTGCTTACGGCCGGGTATTCAAGGAGTTCGTGCACTATGCGTCGGATCAGCCGCGCCCGATCACCTGGCGCGACTACCGGCCCCGTGTGGCCATCGTCCGCCTGCCTGACGGGGCCTGGGGGCAATACGTGTATGGCGCCAATGAACAGCGCCCGTGGCGCAACCGCCTGCTGGGCAGCCGCGGCTGCCCGGTCGACGCTCCGGCGCGAGAGTGGCTCCAGGTCTGGCCGGTCCTGACCCACGGAGCCGTGCGCCCGGGAGCCATCTCGTATAACAATGACAAAGTGTACCCGGAAGGGATCGGCGAGTTTTTCGTGCCGCTGGACAGCGTGGCCGTCTTCGACCACACGGTCACGGGGCCGGTGCTCGACTCGGTCGAGTGCTTCGTGGTTTGCGGGCACGCGCTCTCGCCCGAAACGTTTGCCGCCATCCGCGCGCGGGCGGCCAAGGGGGCGACGGTGATCATCGCCGGACGTCTCTACGACACGTATGCCGCGCGGGACAAGACCCCGCCGGGCGACTGGCTGGTGGCCGACGACTTCGCAAGTCCGGCCGTGGCCGCCAAGCTGCAGCCTTTCCTCGGGCCGCCCGATGTGGCGCGGTTCCGGTTTGCTCGCCATTCAGTGGAATTTAAGCGGGGCGGAACGCCTGACCGCATCGAGGTCAAGGTAACCCCGCGCGTGGGATACGCGGCAGGGGCGAAAGAATAGCTCTTGTCGTCTCAAGTGATGATTTCAGAACAGGTTTGCCAGCCCCGCACCTGCACACCTTGACGGGTGAGAACATCTGTTCCGCCATAGACGAGGTGACAGGAACGGGGAGAGGACTGTGTCTTTTGCACCCATGCGCGGAGGGTGGCAAACCAGTCCGTGACCTGCGTCTGTCCGGATTTACATTCAATAAGGTCAAACCCATCACTGGTCTCACTCAGAAAGTCAACTTCGAGTCCGCTCTGGTCACGCCAAAAATAGAAGTTCCGGCCGCTGTCGCCGGCAAAGTCTTTTTTAATAAACTCAAGCAGCACCCAGTTTTCAAACAGTGCCCCACGCAGCGGGTGACCTGACAAGTCTTCCGGCGAACGGATGCCCAGCAGTCTGCAAGCGAGCCCGGTGTCGTAAAAATAGAGCTTCGGTGTCTTGATCAAGCGTTTTCGGAAGTTCGTGTGGTAAGGGTTGAGGCGAAAGGCGATGAATCCGGATTCCAGCACGCTTAACCAGGCGGAGGCTGTCTTCTGGTCGATGCCACAATCCGCGCCGAGGCGGCTTTGGCTGACCAGTTGTCCGACAGAGCCTGCACATAACCGGACGAACTGGCGGAATTGGGTGCGGTCGTGGATCTGCTTGAGTTGCTGGACATCGCGTTCGATATACGTTTCAATGTATGCGTTCAGCCAATGGACAGGCGAGACCGGCGCTTGGAAGAGGGCCGGATACCCCCCTTTGAACACCGCCTCCCAGACCGAGGGGCTCCCCTGTGAAACTGACGTCAACTCGAACTCCGCAAGCGGAAGCAAATGGATATGCGCGATACGCCCGGCCAACGATTGCGTGATCCCCGCTTGCAGCGAAAACTGCTGAGAGCCCGTCAGAATATACTGCCCGGGCTTCTGAGACCGGTCGAGAAGCCCTTGGAGATAAGAAAAAAGGTGCGGTACCCGCTGAACCTCATCGAGGACAGCTCCGTTTGGATATTGGGCAAGGAAGGCTCGGGGGTCTGACAACGCGAAATCGCGCACGTCCGGATCTTCAAGCGTCACATACGTCTTTCCCGGGAACGTTTTTTGCGCAAGCGTTGTCTTGCCGGACTGCCTAGGGCCAGTGATCGCCAGCGCTTTGAACTCACGGGCGAAGGTGGCAGCCTTATTTTGGATCAGACGTGAAATCATTGCGCGTCCTTGTTATTTTAGGAATTTGATTCCTAGATTAACAAAACCTGTCCTTTCAGTCAAGGGATTGCAACCCCAATCCAGCAATTCTCATTATGGCTGAGGCGATACTACAAACCTCCATAAACATGCGGTGATTCGTTTGTAGTACCGGCTTTAGCCGGAATCCCTGCATGCCAGATGGTCATAATGAGAATTGCTGGACCGGAGGGCAAGGCTAAAAAGATGTTTTAACTTCTCCTAAAAAAAGGATGAAAGATTTTGCGCTGCTGTGCCCAATATAAAAAGAAACTACAGCTTGGCGGCTGTGGTTCTTCATAAGGGTTGAAAAAACGCCTTGCGGCGTCACACCAACGGGAGAAAGCCATCGGAACCCCGTTCGCAGTAACCGTCAGGGCATAATCGGAACAAGGAGAGCCTCATGAAGACGAAATGGGTTGAGCGGTTTACACGCAAGGTAAGCGCGGCGGCTCCGGGCTTGCCCGCGTTGTGTTGTTCACGGATGCCGACCTGGGCGCTGGCGGCGTTCGTAGCCTTGTTGGCGTTTGTCGCTCCGGCAGCGGCGGACACGATGTTCGTTGGAGTGCCGGGACCCTCGGGCAACACGCGGGCCGATACCCTGCTTTCGGGCTACAGCTTCAACGCTGCCAGCGGCACGGTTTTGATCAACCGGGTGGGGTTTTGGGACGAGGGCGAAGACGGGTTGACGGATTCCCACGAGGTGGGCCTGTTCCACTGCATCACCGCCGATGGCACTCGCCGATATGAACTACTCGCCAAAGCCACGGTGCCGGCCGGCACTGTCGCCCCCCTTGAGGGCGGCTATCGCTGGGTGAGTCTGGAGACACCTGTTTCGCTCACGGACAAGACAGTGCGTCTGAATAACGGCACCTACGGGGTGCTGGCAAAGATGAGCAGCGGGGACATATACTACGGGAATGCGGCCAGCACAACCTTCAGTTCCGTGGACAGTTCGATCGGTACGCTCCTGCTCAACAACGCACTCTATAATTACCCGGGTACAATGCCCGCCAACGTCGGCGATACGATTGATCTGACTTTCCACAATTTGGTGCTGGGTGGTGCGAATATCGGCTATGTCGCCGGCTCACTCGCCGCAACCACCACCACACTGGCTCGCACGGCGGGCGCTTCGACCAACATCTTTGGCGATACCGTCACCTGTACCGCCACGGTCAACGGGAATTCACCCAGCGGGAATGTCGTGTTCTCCGACCTCTTCGGCGGAGT
>CAZXVN010000145.1:0-9088 GCA_964643945.1 uncultured Lentisphaeraceae bacterium
TGTTGTCGTAAAAATAGCGCCCCACAACCGCGTAATTGGATTTCGGCTGGGCTGGTTTCTCTTCAATCGTTTCCGCCCGGCCTTCCCGATCAAAGCTGACCACGCCGTAACGGTTCGGATCTGTGACGTAGTAACCGAACACGGTGGCGCCACCCGCTCCGTCGGCCTCCGCAAGCATCCTCCGCAGGCCATCCCCGTAAAAGATGTTGTCCCCCAGCACGAGGCAGACCGGATCGTCGCCGATGAATTCGCGCCCCAACACAAACGCCTGCGCCAACCCGTTCGGGACTTCCTGAACCTGATAGGCCAGCCGCATGCCGAGCTGAGAGCCATCACCCAGAAGCTTGCGGAAGACCGGCGTCGCCTCGGGCGTCGAGATAATCAGAACCTCGCGGATTCCCGCCAGCATCAGCGTCGAAAGCGGGTAGTAGATCATGGGCTTGTCATAAACAGGCAGGAGCTGCTTGCACATGACCTGCGTGACCGGGTAGAGCCGGGTGCCGGCCCCGCCAGCAAGAATAAGTCCCTTTCGCGCCATGAAAACCCCCCTCCG
This sequence comes from uncultured Lentisphaeraceae bacterium, assembly GCA_964643945.1. Taxonomy (GTDB): domain Bacteria; phylum Verrucomicrobiota; class Kiritimatiellia; order RFP12; family UBA1067; genus JAHFSX01. The sequence continues at coordinate 554 of CAZXVN010000145.1, forward strand.
TTAGCGATCAGGTGCGGCTGACGCCTAGGCGCTGCCCCGCGTATGTGCGTTCGCGGATCGGCTGCCACCACCAGGCGTTATCAAGATACCATTGCACCGTCTTGCGGATACCGGTGTCAAAATTTTCCTCGGGGACCCAGCCCAACTGTGTCCGCAGTTTCGTCGCGTCAATCGCATACCGATGATCATGCCCAGGACGGTCTGCCACAAAGGTGATCAGCTCTTTGAACGAGCACAGCGAAAAGTCGGCAAGCCGGCCAGGCCGCAAGGCGTCGAGCGCATCGCAGATCGCCTCAACCACCTGAAGGTTCGTGCGTTCATTGTTGCCGCCGACATTGTACGTTTCACCCGGCACACCCTTCTCTAAAACGATACGCAATGCCTGGGCGTGATCCTCCACATACAACCAGTCTCGCACATTGTCGCCCTTGCCGTAAACAGGCAGCCGCTTACCGTCCAACGCATTCAAGATGATCAGGGGGATCAGCTTCTCGGGAAAATGGAAGGGACCATAGTTGTTTGAACAGTTGGTGATCAGCACCGGCAAGCCATAGGTGTGATGCCAGGCCATGACGAGATGATCGGAGGCGGCCTTGCTGGCCGAGTAGGGCGACCTCGGGGCGTACGGCGTACACTCTGTAAAGAGACCCTGGGGCCCCAGTGAGCCGTAAACCTCGTCCGTTGAAATGTGTTGGAAACGGAACGCCGCCCGCTCACGGGATCCTGCAGGCAGCGCACTCCAGAACGCGGTGGCGGCTTCCAGCACAGTGGCCGTTCCGACGATGTTCGTATGGATAAAAGCCGACGGCCCATCGATCGAGCGGTCTACATGGGACTCTGCGGCGAGGTGCATGACGGCGGTTGGCCGGAACTCAGCGAACGCACGTTCAACCGCCGCACGGTCGCAGATATCGGCCTGCATAAAGCGATAATGCGGACTCCCCTCCACCGCCTTCAGCGACTCTCGATTGCCCGCATACGTCAGTTTGTCCAGATTCAGAACGCTGAACCCGTTCTTCGGGAGCAGATGCCGGATCACCGCAGACCCGATGAACCCCGCACCTCCCGTTACGATCACGCGTTGCATGCCGCCCCTCTCCTATTCATCATCCGTCATGGACACATCAACGACATCCTGACGGCTTGCCGCTGCTGCGGGAGGGTGCTGATGATCGTCGCGGCTGCTATAAAGCGGCCGGCTTGAGTCCTCTGTCGCCTGCTCCTTGGCCGGGCCCAGCTTCTTCTTGCCTTGTCCATACGCTCCGTACCGCGACGTGTAGCGATAGGCGTAACGGTAGTGATAATCGTACTGGCTGAACGAGCTCCTGCGGCCAAAGTCAACATCGTTCACAATCACGCCGATCACGCGTGCGCCGGCTTCGGTGAGGTGACGGGCGGCATGTTTGATCGGCTGATAGCGCGTCCGGTCCGGACAGCACAAGATCATGACGGAGTCGGCCAGAGACGCCAACACCATCACGTCACCGACGATGCCGAAGGGAGGCGAGTCGATGATGACCCGGTCATAATTCGCACGCGCCCAAGCGAAGAATTCGACAATCGCGCCGCTGCCCATAATGGTGGCGGGGCTGAGTTCAGAAGATGCCTTCGAGAGGATCATGTCAAGATTTTCGACGCCCGAAGGCGTCGGCAAGGTTTCAAAGAGGGAGGCGTCCGCCTTGGCCAAGACATGCGGCAAGCTGTTAAAGTCGGTGTGCTTCTTCTCAAAGATGCGGGCCAAACGCGGACGCCGCATGTCGAAGTCGATCAACAGCGTCTTCTGCCCGCTCTGCGCACACGAAGTAGCCAAACAGGACGAGGTGATCGTCTTGCCTTCGCCGGGCTGCGTGCTCATGCACAACAACACTTTCGACATCTCTTGATAACGTGGCGAATCGAGCAGGTTTCGCAAGCCTGCAATCGCCTCGGCAAACTGAGAGAACTTATCATCGATAACCAGCCGCGCCAACTGCTCACGTTTCTTACGGCGCACATGCGGCAACACGGCCAATGTCTTGAGGCGCAAACGCTGTTCGATATCCGAGATGCCGACGATCTTGTCCTCGAGGTGGTCCAGAAGAAGCACGAACATAATGCCCAGAAGTAAGCCGATCGCAGGTCCCGCAGGGAAAATGATGAAGGGGTTTGGCAACACCGGCTTGAGCGGACGGAAGGCGGCCTCGACCTGCTTGATAATGGCCGTGTTTTCATCGGAGGCCAACTGCGCTTCACGTGTGCGCTGGAGCAAGGCTTTGTAGCTGATATCCGCCACCTCGCGTTCGCGCGCCAACTGTTCAAGCTTCATCTTGGCAGAAACAATCTTCAGCTCCAGATCCGAGAGCTTTTTGGTGAGGTCATCGCGCTTGGGCGTAAGCTGCGCCAACTGACGCTGCAACAGATCCAGATTCGCCTTGCAGGTTTCGAGCGCCCGGAACACCACATCCGCGAACTGTTGCGTATAGATCTCAACCTCTTTCTCCTTAACTTTCACCTCGGGGTGATTCGCCGTGTAGCGCGCCAACAGGGAGTTCTTTTCAGCCAGCGTTTTTTGAAGCAGTTGGTACGCCAGGCCGATCTCGCTTGAACGCGGCACGGAGTCGGGCAGGGATCCGAATTTTTCCGGCTCGCTCTGAATGACCTCCAGCGTCTTGCGCAACTCCGTCGCTTTGGTGATGTCGCTTTCAAGAAGCAAGATGTCGACATTGATCTTTAGCAACGCTTGCTGGGCGGTCTCGGTTTCACTCGCCATGAAGTCGAGCTGATTCGCCACGCGAAAATCCAACATCTCCTTGTCCGCACGCTCCAAGTTACGCTTCTGCTGTTCAGTGGTCGTCGAAAGCCAAGAGACAGCCGCCTCTGATTCGTTGCGGTTCTGATCGGAGGTGAACATTTCAGCCGCTTTAGCATAGGCATTTGCCAAATCGGTCGCCAACTGTGCGTCGGTCGAACGAACCGCAATGCGGATCAGGCGGGAACGGCGCTGCAAGGTCATTTTTGATCCAACCAGCGTTGCATCCAACTGCTCATCCGTGACCGTCGAGCTGGGATAATCGCTGCGGTATTGGCTAACGATCTGGCCGATGACGGCTCGGCTGCGCAACCGCGCCAGACGCGTGTTGAACACCTCGTCCAACGTGCCGATATCCGTGTCAATAACGGCTCCGCGCATGCCCATGATGCTCGGCCGGCGCATGCTCATCTCGAACACGCTCTCCGACTCATAAATCATCGGCGAGATCTTAAAGACGGCAAACGCAGCGATAAACCCGATGATCAGGAACACCGTGATCGTCACCCAGCGCTGCGTACACACACGCACCATGCGTCCGATCGTGACGGTGCCCATCAGGGTGTCATCGTCCTCGCTCCCCTCTGTCCGCATGCCCCCATAATAATATCCGCCACCCGCAGCTCCGGGATACGCAGCATACGAAGCTGGCGAGCCGCCGCCATAGTACACCGCGCGCGACTGACCGCCGTAATACATCGCCCGTTTGTTGCCGCCATAATACATGGGACGATGCGTGACAGCTTTCGCTTCACTCGAAGAGGTTTGCTCTGGATCGCTCATCGGTTTTCTCCAAAAGAATCAGTTTACCGCAACTCTCGCTTGTGACGGAAGCCTTCTTTTACACTATCCCTGAGGGGCGGCAGTCGGCGCAGGCGTCGGCAGAAAGGCTGGCAACACGGCCATCACACAGACCCACGACAACAAAAGACTATACGACCGGAAAGGATGGGCGATCCAACTCTCGAGAAAGCAAAACAGCGTGGCAAGCACACCGGTCAGGACGATCGGCGATACTCGCAACAGAAAGCGCCGTCCGTCATTCTCGCCATGTGTGCCGTCTTGCCAGACGAGACGCGCACGATAACAAATCGGCACCATCAACGTGATGACCGCCGCCAAGAGCAACCCTCCGCCCACCACGCCAAACTCGCACAAAAACTGCAGACAGTCGTTATACACGCAGTCCGGATCGGTTTTCATCAACCCCCAATCCTTACTCGCGACCCCTAAACCGGCGAAATGGCGGAACCCGTCCGCTCCAACCCCCATCCACGGATGCTCCTGCCAGATGCCTAAAGCCGAGGTCGTCCTGATATTTTTAATGCCGGACAGTGTGTCCCAATACGCGGCCAGGGGAAATGCCGCCTTGATTTTTACAGCGACCGGATTCTCAGGAAAAACAAAAACCAACAACACGGTCAAACTGACGAGGGTGACAAGCGAGGTCAGAAACAGCATGAGTTGAGCACGCGAGGTGACATGTGGCCTCACGTACACGATCCAATAGATCAACAGCAGGACGGCGGTCACCGCATAGACAGAGAGCGCCAAGACACCCGCGAAGAAGAGCATCCCCAGCAAGTTGCCAAGCACGCCAAACAGGAAGAGCGGAACCTTTCTGCGTTGCCAGCGGGCCAATGCGTCCACAAACACTCCCATGCCCAACAACAGCCAGAACCCGAAGAACGTCCCCGTCGAAGCCACCCCCCCCTGCATCAGGGTTTTTGCCGCATCAGGCCCAACCCCCTGACAGGCCTGCCAGACGGAATAAAGGGCCACGGCACCACTGACCCCGGCCAGTCCTTGAAGAAGCAACCTCTTCGCTTCCTTGCTCACGGCCACACGCAGGATCATCACCATCGCGACACACGCCGAGAAGAGGGCGACATAGGCCCATGCAGCAGGCGTTTCAACACTGAAGGGCGCCCACTCCAACGGGGGGTTGCTGAACTGCCAGACATCTACATCCGAACGGTAAACCAACTGACACCCGCTGTTGAACCACTGGATCAGAACAACGCCGACAATCGCGAAGCCAATATATAAAAACGGGTCCCCGGCAAGCGTACGCAACACACGCTGCCGGGCGTCTGACAACGTCTCGCCCCTGCGCACAGAGGGAAGCAACACCATCAGTTCCAACGCGATCAACGACAGCCAAAGCAAGGGGGCCAGGTCGAACACGCGCGCTTGGGTAACAAACAAAACGGGGAAGAACACAATAAACGCGGTATGCAACACAAGCCCGTATTTAGTCAGAACCTTCTGCATCATAACCTAGCTACCCTGCCTGCCTGCATAAAAAATCCGTCCGCACGATCACCAGGTTGTGCGGACGGAACAATCATGCATCGACACGCTGCCAACTTAATACCTGAAACTCAGGCCCAACTGCCCGCGATACCGGTCAAACGCGTCTGCCGATGCGTCAGCGATTTGCTTTTCATACTCCACGCCGCCATACACAGACACATACCGCATGAGCTGATAATCCGCCCGGGCCCGCACGGAATACTGGTCGTCCGTGCCGTCGTTCGCGGTTCCGCCCGTATCCTGGTTCTCCTCACGCCGCACGGCCAAGTCCAAGCGCGTTGAGAGTTTCCGCATCGGCCGATAGATTAACCCCGTCGAAAGCGCATAGACCTGCATCGCCTGATTGGACTCGCGCTCGCTCGGCTGAAAATAGCTGGAGCCGGCGATCGAGGCCGCCAGTTTCTTGTTGATGATCCACGACGCATCCAGACTGTACGACCACCCCACCAACTGGTCGCCCCCCGCATAATCAAACATGTTCACACCGGTCAACACACGGTAACGGATCCGCTCGGTGGCACGAGACCCCAAACCCGCCATGAGCGTGTAGCCGGTGCTGTTGTCACCGCTCCCGTTGGAACCGCTCCCCTGAACACCGTCGCTGATGTACTCTTGATACGACCCGGAGATGAGCAGGTTGCTCTTTTCCGTCAGCTTGCGGGCCACTTCCAAGCCGATCGTATACTCCTGCCAACCGTAAAGCGGGGCCGCGTTCTGCTGGCTGTTGTCGTTGGCATAGGAAAGATCCGAGTACATGCCGCTTAATGTGAGCCCCGTTTTTTCGCTCAGTTGATAAGACAACGCGCCCTTCAATTCAAACTGTTCGCGGTCACGCCAGAGGCCCCGGCCTCCATCCGCAATGGAATCATTCTGGGCGCTCTTCACATAGCTTTGGTCTAGAACCAAGCGCCACCCTTTCGCCGCTTCCCGATAAAACTTGAAGCTCTCTCCGTACCGGTCCGCATTCAGTTGATCAACATCGGTATACCGATCATAGCCATACCACGCGTTGCCAACCAACCCCCACTCATTCCCGGTGTAGGTCAGGTCCACCCCCGGATTAATCGTCAGGATGGTGTCGCTCAACTCGGCTTGGCCGTGGTTGTTCCCGCTGTTTCCCCGCTGTTGACTATAGTACACATTCGAGTCATAGGTACACTCGAGGTTGACATACGGCGAAACCGTAAGGTTGTTAAACTTGAAACCCCGGCTGTCCTGCGCGAGCGACCGGAAAGTCAATAACGCGAGCGCCAAGCTGGCGAGAACGGTCGTACGAGAAGAGAATGTCAGGATAGGCATGTGAGCGCTCCTTTTTTCATGCGTGCTACGCGACGTGTCATTCGGCAACATCTTACTTAAGGATGCCAGGCTTGGGGGGTGGGGGGTGCGGCCAAGGGTTGCCGCAAATATCAAAAGTCTGGTTTTGGTAGCCCTTCGGCAGACGGTTGATGCCGAAATCCGTCGGCTGAACAAACCCAAGGGAGGGCAACGTATCCAAGTTCAGGCCGATCACGCTTGACAGCGGGATGCCCGCGTCCATCGCCGCAAGCAACCGGTCCAGGTTGGCGTGCCCGACCAGCCGCAAAACATCCGCGTACGACAGCGCCAGGGCTTCCACATCCGCAGCAGCCAACAACGACTCGTAATTCCCGTCCAACGCCGCCGGGAGCCACGAAGCGGCCAAACCGCGCATCCGGTCATCCGGCAACAGCGCCAACAACGTGTCCTTCAAGGCGGGATTCTTGGCGCCCCTCAAGAACGCCAGGATCGCAAACGTGTCGCGCACCGAAGGCGCGTCTGTCTGCGCGTTACGCGCAAACACCACCTTCAACGCGTCGCAGGCAACCTTCTCGTATTGCTCGTCCGACAGCTTGTTGTATTCCTGGTCGAACCGTTTGGCCAGTTCTTCCGTCACCACAGGCAAATACTCGACGGGCACGCCCGCAAAAACTTCCGCGATCACCTTGTACTTCGTCTCTCCGGTCACGCTCGCGATACAGGCCACAGCCGTCCTGACAAACGCAGCCGCCTTCTCTTCCGGACTGACGGGCATCCGCGTAACCGCCTTCAACACCCGCTGCGTGAACTCCACCTTTTCTTCAGGAGCCACCTGCCCAAGGGTCTCGCGCAACACCGCTTCGCTCGTCACCGAAGCGCCAATCTTCTTCAGCCACTGCGCACGCGTCAAAGCCGAAACATCCGCTGCCAGCCCAGCGCCAGCCCCCGCAGCGATGACCATCGCCAGGATCAAGGACAAACCGGATCTAACCTGTTTCATCATACGCCTCCTCTACGCTCAATACCACGACTCCGGAACATAAACAACATCACCCGGCTTCAAAACGATATCCAAATCCGAGCGTCCTTCTTGCCCGATCTTGTCTATGTCCACAATAAACTTTTTCAGCGAGCCGTCTTTCTCGCGCCGCGTCACCTTGACCTTGCGCTTATCCGCCAAGGGCGTCGCTCCGCCCACCAGCATCAGCGCCCGCGTGACCGTCAAATCGCGCGTGGATGACATATTCACCGGCCCAGGCCGTGCCACCTCGCCCATCATCAGCACTTCGCCCCACGGCGACTTCATGCCGGATCCCTCCACAATGGGTGGGAACCCGACCGTCACCTGCGGATCGATAAAGAACTTCTTATACTCGGTCTTGATCTTCTCCTGCAACTCAACAACCGTCAAGCCGTCACACTTCACCGCACCGATGTGCGGCATCAGAATCTCACCGCTCGCGTTCACTTCCTTGAACGCCTCCTGAACCTCAGGCGCACCCGAAGCCGTCAGCCCCACCCGCAGCGTCAGCCCCGGCTTGATCTTCGGCTCGCCCTCTTCAAAATAGCGAGCCTGCTCATCAAACCCCGCACCGTTCTTAGTCACTGTCCACGTCCAACAGCCACACATCAGCACCAACGGAAGAAAAGACAACAACACACCGAAAGACTTTTTTATCAGGCTTTTCAAACAAGACAATACTTTCAATACAAAACATCCAAACAGATCTCTTTTTCTAAGAGCGTGGTTACTGTAGCATGTGGAAACGGCAAGAACAAGCGGAAAAACAAAAAAAAACAACTAATTTTGGCATGCTTCAGATAGACATGAAAGTGGTTGACACTTCTGAAGACGCTCCCGCCGCTGAGCACGGACACTGCTGATCCGCGCAACCGTAAGGACGCGCGGCGCCAGACTCAGGCCACGTTGAGCAGGCCGGTAGCCGCCGGCGGCCGTGCCAGATGCCGGGTTTCCCACTTCGAAGCCCGGGGCGACGCTTTCAGAAGCTGCGCGATGGGCGAGGCTTTTTCCGGCAGTCCGGTCAGCCGCTCATAGGGGGAGCTTCCGGCATATTTTCCGCGGGTCGCGGTCCTGTGGTTCAGAAAGAAGGCGAGCATGGTCAAGGACTCCTGCGTTGTCTGGCTGCGGCAGG
>CAZXVN010000146.1:0-31002 GCA_964643945.1 uncultured Lentisphaeraceae bacterium
GACAATGACAGACCCTACAGGAACAATCGATCCCGATTCCGATACCGACGCCGATTGGGTTGCGGGCGGAGCCCGCGTTGGGTTTATTCCTTGCTCGCTTCCGCGCTCTCCGCGAAATCCGTAGCTAAAACTCTCTTTCTCTGTAGTAAATAATTTTCTCTCACTCGGCGGGTACGCCGTCGGTACGACTGACTACACGAGTTGCATGACAAAGCGGATTCCCTGATCGTCGCATTCCGTTCCTGTATCGACGCGAAGGAAACAGTGACAGAAACTGCCAGCTACGGAGTGCGCGGAATGCGCGGAGGGGATTGCTGGGCGAACCCACGCTGAACCCTGTCCAAGATACCCTTCCGCGCACTCCGCGAAATCCGTAGCTAAAACTCTCTTTCTCACTTGAAGCGGATGACGAGCAAGATGACGATTACGACGATTCACCGAACAGGCATGGACGATGGCAGCCCTTTCCTTGGCAGAGCATGTCCTCAGATGTGGCCGGACGGGTTCCTTCCGTGGGGTTTGAATCGTCCTCGTCATCGTCCTCGATTTTCGGAATGGAGGGCCAACGGAACTGGATCGAGGACGAGGACGAGGACGATTCAGGGGTGGTGCGCGACCTTGGCACACACCGCGCACGACATCGCCCGACAAGTCAGTGAAACGGGGATGCTCCCCCTTTCCCCCGCACCTGATCATTGGGCGTGCAGCAAGTATGGCCGGCAGGCATGCAGAGATTCCGGCTAAAGCCGGTACTACAAACGAATGACCGCATGTTTATGGAGCGTTTGTAGTCCCGCCTTCAGGCGGTCTCGGCCATAATTAATTGCTGTTGGGCTTGCGGTTCTGGCCCTATTCTGTCACCTTTTAACGCGGGCTTGTGACCGCAACCCAAGTAGCGTTTATAAGGTTCCAACCCGCGAGGCCTTCATGACAGCCATCCTGGGCATATCCGCGTTTTACCACGACAGCGCCGCCGCCTTGGTCGTCGACGGCGAAATTGTCGCCGCCGCGCAAGAGGAGCGGTTTAGCCGCAAGAAACACGACGCCGGGTTTCCTGCCCAGGCCGTGGCCTACTGCCTCAGCGAAGGCGGGGTGCGTCCCGGACAGCTGGATTACGTCGCCTTCTATGACAAGCCTTTGGCCAAGTTCGACCGCTTGCTGGAAACGTATGTGGCGTACGCTCCGGCCGGCTTCCCGAGCTTCCGCTTGGCCATGCCGCTCTGGCTGAAAGACAAGCTGCATCTGCGGCGCACGCTGCGGCGGCAGCTGGCCGGCGCCGGCCGCGCCCGCCTGGTTTTCACCGAGCACCATGAGAGCCACGCCGCCAGCGCCTTCTTCCCCAGCCCCTTTGAGCGCGCGGCCTTCCTGACCCTGGACGGCGTGGGCGAGTGGAGCACCGCCACCTTCGGCACAGGAGAGGGCAACAGGCTGGCTTTCCTGAAGCACCTGCGCTTCCCGCACTCGCCGGGGCTGCTCTATTCGGCGTTCACGACCTACTGCGGCTTCAAGGTCAACAGCGGCGAGTATAAGCTGATGGGGCTGGCCCCCTTCGGCCAGCCGGTGTTCTTCGAGCAGATCCTCAAGCACCTCATCGACCTGCGGCCTGACGGCAGCTTCCGGATGAACCTGGACTATTTCAGCTATTGCCAGGGGCTGACCATGACCGGCAAAAAGTTTCACCGGCTTTTCGGCGGCCCGCCGCGCACGCCCGAAGCGCTGCTGGAACAGCGCCACATGGACCTTGCCGCCAGCATCCAGAAGGTCCTTGAAGAGGTCGTGCTGCGCATGGCAGGCGAAGCGCAGCGCCAGACCGGCATGCACAACCTCGTTCTGGCGGGCGGCGTGGCGCTCAACTGCGTCGCCAACGGACGTCTGCTGCGGGAAGGGCCCTTCGAGAACATCTGGGTCCAGCCGGCGGCGGGCGACGCCGGCGGCGCCCTCGGCGCGGCCCTGTTCGTCTGGCACCACCTGCTCGACAAGCCGCGTCAGCCGGCCGGGCAGGACAGCCAGCACGGCAGCTTCCTCGGGCCGCGTTACGGGAACGACGCGATTGCGACATGCCTGTCCGGGATGAGCCTGCCGCATGAGAAGTTCGCTCGCGAAGCGGAGCTGCTGACGCGGGTGGCGCAGCTGATCGCCCAAGGCAAGGTCGTCGGCTGGTTTCACGGGCGCATGGAGTTCGGCCCGCGGGCGCTGGGCGCGCGGAGCATTTTGGGGGATGCGCGCAACGCCACCCTGCAAGCGGTGATGAACCTCAAAATCAAATTCCGCGAAAGCTTCCGCCCCTTTGCGCCGTGCGTGCTCAGGGAGCGGGCGAGCGAGTATTTCGGCCTGCGGCCGGACCAGGAAAGCCCCTACATGTTGCTGGTGGCCCCGGTGTTGGACAAGCACCGCACGCCGCCCGCACCTGAGGACCCGGCGCAGCGGGCCGACTCCGGCGACCTGCGCGAGCGGGTGAACCGCGTGCGCTCGGTCCTGCCGGCCATCACGCATGTGGATTACAGCGCGCGGGTCCAGACGGTTGACCCGCAGCGGCACGGGCGTTTCTACCGGCTGCTGAAAACCTTCGAGCAGCTCACCGGCTGTCCGGTCTTGATCAACACCAGCTTCAACATCCGGGGCGAGCCGCTGGTCTGCACGCCGGAGGACGCCTGCCAATGTTTTCTCGCCACCGACATGGACGCCCTCGTGCTGGAGGATTTTGTCCTCGTCAAAGAGCAGATGAACCGGTCCGTCACGCAAGCCGCCCGCCACAAACATCTGGCGCAGTTCGAACTCGACTGAGGAGCCCTATGAAATGGTCCGATATTCCGTTTAACCCAAGCCGCAACGTGCTCCGGCAGTTTGCCGCGCTGTGGCTGCTCTGTTTTCTTGCGCTCGGCGCCAGCCAGTATTTTCTTAAGGGGCATCCCGTGGCGGGATTCGCGCTGATGGCCGCCGCCCTGCTTGTCGGCCTCCCGGGCTTGATCCGGCCCGCGCTCGTGCGCCGGGTTTTTGTGGCCGGGATGGTGTTGGCGTTCCCCGTCGGTTGGCTCATTTCCTTGCTGCTGCTGTGGCTCCTGTACGTTCTGGTGCTCACCCCGGTGGCGGTGTTCTTCCGGCTGCGCGGGCGGGATCTGCTGGGCCGCAAGCCGAGGCCGGGGCAGGCCAGTTTCTGGGAACCCAAACAAACGCCCCTTGATCCGGGCAGCTACTTTCGGCAATATTAATTGGGCTTACCTATACGACACGAATACGGGGTAATCAAATGAGTAAAAGGCAGCGCGATTTCGAAGAGGCTGCGGCCAAACAGGACCGCATCGGCTTTCTGGCCGAATTATGGGGGTTTCTGAAGGATAACCGCAAATGGTGGCTCCTCCCCATCCTCGTTCTGCTGCTGCTGCTAGGCTTGCTGACCTTGCTCGGCGGCACGGGCGCCGCCCCGTTCCTTTATACGCTGTTTTAGCGCCTTGCGGCACAACAGCGCCAATAAAAACCATGGCGTTTCTCTCGCCTCCTCTACTCTGCGGCTTCTACGCCTTTGTGAGAGCCACCCGAATTAAATGCGCTTTATAAATCATTCTGTAATTAATATTTTCTAAGCTTCACTTTATTTATTTGCGAAGCCGGGTGCTGTTTGATATTTTAGATCCCAACTCGAACAAGGGGCTTCTTATGGTCATTAGGCCGGTCTATTTGGAAAAGTTGCGGCGCCTGAAGGACAAACACTTGATCAAGGTTGTCACGGGCATCCGGCGTTGCGGAAAATCGACCCTTCTGGAAATGTTCCAGCACGTTTTGCTTCAGGAAGGCGTGAAGCGCTCCCGCATCATCACCGTCAATTTGGAGGACGGGGATTTCCTGAACATCAGCGACTATAAGGCGCTTTATGCGCTTGTTGGTTCGCGGCTAGTCCCGGGCGGCATGAACTATGTGTTTCTGGACGAGGTGCAGCGGATTGACGAGTTCGAGAAAGCCGTGGACAGTCTGTATGTGAAGAAGAACGTCGATCTGTACATCACGGGTTCGAACGCGCACCTTCTTTCCGGAGAACTGGCGACGCTTCTCTCCGGCCGCTATGTGGAGATAGCCGTGCTGCCGTTTTCCTTCAAGGAGTACATGGTGGCAAGAGGAACCCCGGAGAACATCAGCCGCGCCTACTCCGAGTATCTGCAACACGGTTCCTTTCCCTATCTGGTCACAGAGGTCGGCAATGACCCTGCGACAGCCCGGGATTACCTGTCGGGCGTTTACAACACGGTCCTTCTCAAAGACATTGTCCAACGCACGGGCGTGAAGGATGTGTCCACGCTGGAAAGTGTTGTCCGCTTCATGTTCGACAACATCGGCAACTTGACCTCCATCCAGGGAATCAGCCATGCGCTGACCTCGGCAGGGCGCAAGACAACGGCGCCGACGATTGACGCCTACGTGCGAGCGCTTTGTGATGCGTTTGTCCTTTACCGGGCCAACCGGTATGATGTGAAAGGCAAGGCGCACCTCAAAACCGGCGCAAAGTATTACATGGTTGATCTCGTGTTCCGGCCGTTCCTCCTTGGAAACAGACCTGGCGACGTGGGGCATATTCTTGAAAACGTGATCTATCTGGAGTTGCTCCGCAGAGGACATCATGTGTTCATCGGAAAAGTCGGAGCGACCGAAATCGATTTTGTTACGATAGACGGCGGCGAGACAACCTATTATCAGGTGGCGGCCTCTGTCCGCGAGCAAAGCACACTTGAACGCGAGCTCGCGCCGCTGAAAGCGGTTTCGGACAACCACCCGAAATTCCTTCTGACGTTGGACGATGATCCGTCTGCCAACTATGAGGGGATCCGGCAACTGAACGCGCTCGATTTTCTCATGCAATGACACGCCTGGCGGTGCGGTTTCGCGAACCTCCTGACTCATTTCCGATCCGACCGGGCGCGCTCAAGGTTCTGGCGCACCTTGACGTCGCCGGGCCTGAGTTCCAGCGCCTTCTGGAAATGGACGATGGCCTCATCGAACTGGCCGCGTCCGGCTAACCTGGCGCCGAGGTTGCTGTGAACTTCCGCGTCGTCGGGAGTGCTTTCCAAGGCCTTCCGGTAATGGGCGATAGCCTCGTCAATCTGTCCGCGGCCCGCCAGCACGTTGCCGAGGTTGTAGTGGGCCCGCCCGTAGTTGGGCTTGATTTCCAAGGCTTTCCGGTAATGGCCGATGGCCTCGTCAATGTGCCCGCGGCCGGCCAGCATGTTGGCGAGGTTGTTGTGAGCCATCTCGTCGTCGGGCTTGATTTTCAGGGCTTGCCGGTATTGCGCGATGGCCTCGTCGGCGTGTCCTTGGTCAGCCAGGGCACTGCCTAGATTGTTGTGTATCGAAGCATCACGAGGCAGCCTCCCGAGCGCCATGCGAAGCTGTTGAACAGCCTCCTTAGGCCGGCCCATCTGCAGCGCCAGCCTGCCGAAGTGGCTGTGCGTGCTCCAGTCGCCGGGCGTTTGGGCGAGTGCCGCCTCGTAGGTCTTCCAGGCCGCCTGCATCGCTTGCGGCGTCGCGGCCAGCGCGTGAAGTTCGTCGCGCCGCTTCGCTGCGGCAGCTTGGCGGAGGCGGTGGTCGAGCTGGTTGGTGAAAGGCGCCCGGGACGTCAGTTCCGCCATGTCGGCGGCCAGCTGATACTCGTCCCACGGGGTCAGGGCCAGCAGGTCCGCGCAGCGCTGCCGCGAGGGAACCGCGCCTTGCCTGGGGAGAGCAGCCAGCTGCGGCAAGGCCGCGCAGACCTGATCCAGAACGGAGCGGGCGAGCAGGTAGTTGCCGTCAAAGGTCAGGTGGACGTGCTCATAAAAGAGCGACCCTCCCCCAATGCCCTTGGCATCCGGAGCGCTTTCCGCCAGCGCCCGCTGCGCATCGACAAAACGGACGCCGGCGGCCTTTTGCTCACCCGCCACTTCCTGAATCACCGCATGGATGCGGGAGTCGGCGCGGAACCGCAGGACATCCAGGTCGCGGGCCAACTCAAAGCGCTCGCGGGCCTCGGCCAAACGCCCGGCTTCCAGCAGGCACCGGGCGATGCGGAACTGCAGTTCCGCGAAGCGCCCGTCGATCGCCGCCGCCTCCTCATACTGCGCCAGCGCCTCCGTCCAGCGCCCGCCGGCCTGCAACGCGCCGCCCGCCTGGCAGAGCGCCTCCCAGTTCGCCAGGTCCGCGGCACCCAGGCCCGGCCGGTGCAGGGAGGCAAACGGCGGGCATTCGCGCAGGTTCACGGCCACGCCCGCCAGCACAACGTTCGCCTTCGCCTGCCGGGCGACGCCGCAGATGTCAGTCAGGTTCCGCCGGTAGTTGGCATACACGGCAGCCAGCCGCGGGTCATCGGCCGCTACCGGGTTGTTGAGGAACATCTCCATGCCGCGCCAAGCGGCGGGCGCGCCCTTGGCGCTGCGGAAGGCGCCGGCGAGGCTGCCTAGCCATTGCCCGGTGCGGGTCGCTTTCACCCGCAGGTTGGCCCGGATCATGCGCAGGCTCGGCGACCACTGCTGGAAGATCGTCCCCGGACCGTAGGGGCCGACCACCTCGTTGTTGCCCATGTACACGACAAACAGGTCCGGCTCGCGGGCCGCGCAGTCGCGGGCGATCTCCAGGGCCACATGCGAGTTGATGGCGGTCATCGCCGCGTTGACCACTTCGAAGCGCCTGCCCGCATATTGCTCGCGCAGCATGACCTCGAGGATCCGGCCGAAGCTGAAGGCCGGGTCAGGCGTACCCATGGCGGCCGAACTGCCGAGCACGAAGATGCGGATGGCGTCAGCGGGCTTGGCGGAGAGCACGCACGGGTGTTGATCCCGCGCCAGCGGGCGGGGGAAGAACCGCCAGCCGAAGCGGAAGTTGGTCGTGTAACAGCCGCTGGCGTCCGGCCCGAGGAAGAACCCCGCCGGATACCCGTAGCCCCCCAGCCGTAACCCGGCTTCGAGGAGGCCGAGGAACAGCACCGGGGCGAGCAGCAGCAGCGCCAGCCGCAGCAGCCAGCCGCGCCAGCCGCGGAAACGTCCCGTCACGCGCACGGGCGGGCCGGACTGCGGGTCGGAGCCCGCCTCTGGCGGACGCGGGCGGTCACGGCGGCCGGTTTGTCTTTTCTTCATCGGGTTTCACTATTGTTCCTGAGGGGCGCCCGGTTGTACAGGCGTCGTGGCTGCAACCCCGGGCACCGTGTTCACGGGGATCTTTTCCGGTGAGCGCAAGGCCTTGGCCAGAGCCCTTCGCGAGACACGCACGGGTTCCGCGAGCAGTTCCGGCATGGTGAAACTGTCCAGGCATGCCTCGTAGAACTCCGGGTCCCTTTGCGGCAGGACAAAGGGCTTGGAGGTTGTGCCGTCGCTGTGGACATACGCCAGATAGGGACGGTTGAAGAGAATGTTGCCCCTGGCGCTTCCGACAACGATCCAGCGGCTGTTGCTCGACCAGGTGACCCAGGAATCGCACTGGTCGCTGCTCACTTCCATGCGCCGGTACGCGTATCGGCCGTTTGGCTTCGCAGCCTCCAGATCCATCAGATACACATCGCTCTCGGGATGATAGATCGGCCAGCATCCGTTGTTAAACATCACGAACGACAGCCAGCGCCCGTCCGGACTGAGGCGGGGCTGGCCGATGCTCAGCCCGGCCTCCTTCGCGGAAAGCACCGGCTCGACTTCGCCCCAGCGGTCTTCCTCAGCCTCGTAGCGGATCCGGACCAGATCATATCCGCGTTTGAGAGCCTCCTTCTTGGAGTCCGTCTGTTGTAACGGGGCGCGGCAGAAATAGAGGTAACGTCCGTCCGGCGACCACGCCGGCCAAGTTTCCAGCCACTCCTTCCGGGCGAGTTGCGGGAAGGGCTTCATGGTTTCCGAGTCCGTGTACCAGCACAGGATGTCGGAATCCAGCTCCACGATTTCGCGGATCTCATTGGCTCCGGCATAGAGCAGCAGCTTGGGATTATTCACCGTGCAGGCTGCGCTGCGTCCGCTCGGATGCCAGGCCACAAACCCCAGTTTGATCCCGAGCTTGCGGACCCTGTCATTCTCAACCAGCAGCGTGTCTGTTCCGTAAAGCTGGCTGCGCGGGCTGACGGACATCTTGGCCGTGCGGTTGTTCATGAAGGCATGGCAGTGGCAGCATCCCCCCGTAAATTCATCGTTGAGCATGACGGGCGCTTCGTCGAAACCGGAAAGAGAGCGCTGGTAGATGCCCATCTTTTTCCAGAGATTGTGCGCGGGGTGGATCCTCCGGTAGGCGAGAAATCCGTCCACGTCTTCCCCGGCGATTTTATTGACAACCCGCTGGAACTGGATCCAGCGGCCGGCTTTGTCTCTCGTAAAAATGTCGAAAGAAACCTCGCCGCCGCGATTCGCGGCCAGCAGCCTCCGCCACGGCCGGGCGGGCAGCACGATGCCCGGGGTCCGGCTGAAGACCTCGAACGCGCCTCCTTGAGCGGCGGATATTCGTGCGCAATACCAGGACGCTTCTTCCTTCACCGCGAAGTTGAGCGGGGCGATGTTGGGAGGGATGACAAGGCCGGTGTAGTCGGGGCTCAGGCGCGGGGCGCGGCTTGCGGCTTCGCACGCGCCGACAGCAGGGTGATACACGCAGGCCAGATACCAGGTTCCGCTGGCCAGAAGCGCCGCAAGGCCTGCACGGGAAGCCAGCCGTTTCGGGGTGGTGAAGGTTTTTCGAATGGGACTGGTCATGGTTTTCCTGACTCCCCGACTAAGAGGTAGCGGAAGTAGCTGCCGGGAAACTTCTCCCGCAGTTCGCGCTTCATGGCGGGGCGGTCGTCCTTGTGACGCCGCGCGATGTCCATGCAGGCCAGGAACCGCTGCCGTGTTTCCGCCCGGATCTGCCAGCCGCGAAGATCAAGCTTCTCGCCTTTGTTGGCCATGTAGAAGACGACGGCTTCGGCGTAGTGCTCCGGCAGATAGGGCCGGGCGTAGTCGAAATCGTTCATCCGGTACATGTTCTCGGCCACCTTGTCGGGCCGACCCGCCACCAGGCACAACACCATCAGGTACTCGAAGGCCGGGCGGTTCTTCGGATTCCTTTTCAACAGCTCCAGAAACCATTCATCGGCCGTACGCTCCTGGATCAGCGCGGCGGTTTTCGGCATCGTGCTGCGGAGCCACTGGACCTGTGCGTCTTTCGAGAGCTCGGGGTCATGCTCCAGACCTGACAGGTACGTGTCGGCCCAGTCGTCCCGGACCAGCGTCCGGGTCAGCGCCTGCAGGTAGATTCTGGCGGTGCCGATATTGCCTTTGGCCATGTGAACGAGAGCCAGCTTCTGCAAGATGGCCGGCTGCTCTCCCACCACTTCCTGCATCTGGGCCAGATTGTGTTCGGCCGCATTGACAAAGCCGGCGTCAAGCCAGATGCCCGTCCATTGCCAGGACAGCATGTCCTCGGTTCCGATGAGGAGCGCCGAGATGTTCTGGGGGTGGGAAAACATCTCTTCCGCCAGCCGTCCGGTGTGGCAGAGCGCCCGGTCCACCGTCAGCACGACGGGAGGGTTGGCGGGATCGTGGCGCGCAGCGTCGATCACCCGTTCCCACATTCCGCGATCGGCATAGAAGTCAACCGCGCGCACGCACTTCTCCTTCGCGGCAAAGGTGAAGCGTGCAATCACCGCGGCCAGGACAAAGGGAAAAAGCGCCTTCGCAACGTGGAGCAGCTGAGGGGCCCGGGCCAGCCATGGACGGCTCTTCGCCGACTTCCTGTCAGCTTTTGCCGGCGGCCTTTTTTGTTTTTCTTTCAACGGCTTGTCCGTCGCAAGGGCTTCGCCCGCTCCTGCCCTGCTGGCGGGTGTCAGCCGCCTGGAGACCCAGGCCGCAACACCCGCCAGCAGCAGGCCCGCGGGCACCAGCAGATAGAGGAGGCCGAGTGCCCAGAGAGGCTCCCCCGGAATCGCCACGTTCCAGAAGAAGGCGTAGGGGGTCAACGCCGTTGCCGGAGGGGTTCCAAAAAGAAGCACGCCGATCAGGTACGGCACCGCGGCGGCGGCCGGCAGGAAAGCCGCAACGAGCCGCCACCTTCGCGTGATGAGAGCCTCGTGGAGGATGCAGGTTGCGGCGAAAATCAGGTAGGTGGCGCCGGCGAGGGTGTAAAGCGCCGGGGAAACCCCGATGAAGAAAGCCGTGGCTGACCGTGCGCCTTTGGCGGAAATCCTCAGATACAAGGGAACCAGGCCGAGGGCTGCCAGCAGGGCCACGGTGCCGATGAGGCAGTGCGCGTATTGCGAGTAGATGGCGAGCAGGAGCAACGCGGGAACGTGCCGCAGAAAGCGGAGGCGCGGAAACCCAGACGCGCTGAAACACCCGCCCACACCTAGAGCCAGCAGCCACGCCAAACCCGTGACCGCGAGGGCTCCCAGCCACGCATAAGAGAAAAGCTGGAACAGGAAGGCCCCGGCATATTCCGCCAAGCCGCCGGGATGGCTGGCGACATCCCGGAAAAACGTCCAGCCCCGATAGAAAACCGGAAGAACGCTGGCCCGGGGTATGGTGCAGTGGGCGATCAGCCGCAGGTCCACTACCCGCCAGAGATAGAGCCAGAAGAGCATGAAAAACACCGTGTCCCGAAGGCGTGTTCCCTGTGTCGGACGATATGTGTCTTGGGAGTTCATCGTTGTGTTGCTGCCTGCTTGTTCAATCCGGTGACGTCTGTCATCCTGCCTCCTGACTCATTCCCGCTGGGACCGGGCGGCTTCGAGGCTGAGGCGCGCGGCCTCATAATCGGGCCTGATTTCCAGCGCCTTCTGGAAATGGGCAATGGCCTCGCCGTACCGGCCGCGCCCGGCCAGAAGGGTGCCGAGGTTGTGGTGGTAGTCCGCATCGTCCGGATTGCTGTCCAGGGCTTTCTGATAATGGGCCATGGCTTCCTCGGTCCGCCCGCGCCCCGCCAGCGCGTTGCCGAGGTTATAGTGAGCCTCCGCGAGGTTGGGCTGGATCGCCAGAGCCTGCCGGTAATGGGTGATCGCCTCGTCCACCTGCCCGAGGTCCGCCAGGATGGCGCCGAGGTTGCTGTGGGCCTCGGACACACACGGCAACCGCGCGATAACGGTCCGCAGGTGTTCCGCGGCCACCTCGGGGCGGCCGCAGGCGCTGGCCAGCATCGCGAAACCCTCGTGCAGCCGCCAGTCCTCCGGGGCCGCAGCCAGTGCCGCCGAGTAGGCCTGCCACGCAGCCTGCATGGCTTGCGGCGTCCGTGCGAGCTGTTTGAGGCTTTCCGAGCGCTGGTGTGCGTCCGCCTGATAGCGGGCGTGATCCATCTGCCCGGTGAACGGTTTATGGGAGGTCATCACTTCCATGGCGGCGGCCATTTTATACTCATCCAAGGCCGTCAGTGCCAGCGCTGCGGCGCACTGCTGCCGGGAGGGGACGGGGCCTTGTGCGCGAGCCGCCGCCAGCGCGGGCAATGCCTCGGAAACCTGGTCCAGCACAGTCCGGGCGAGCAGGTAGTTGCCGTCGAACGTCAGGTGGACGTGCTCGTAGAAGAGTTCACGGCCCGGGATGCCGTCCGCAGCCAGCTCGCTCCGGGCCAGCGCCTGCTCGGCATCCGCAAGATGAACCCTGGCCGCTTTTTGTGCGGCGGCGGCTTCGCCGACGATGGCGTTGAGACGCGTATCGGCGCGAAACCGCTGCACATCCAGATCGCGGGCCAAGGCGAAGCGCGCGCGGGCCTCCGGCTGCCGGCCCGCCGCAGCCAGGCACCTGCCGAGACGGAACTGGAGATCCGCGAAGCGGTCGTCGAGCCGGGCCGCCGCCTCATAGCACGCCACCGCCTCGCTCCAGCGGCTCTGGGCCTCTTGCTCCACGCCGGCCTGAAAGCCCGCTTCCCAGCGCGCCAGCTCCGCGGCTGCCAGGCCGGCGCGGTGCGCGGAACCCAGCGGCGGGCAGTCGCGCAGGTTCACGGCCACCGTGGACAGGATCACCGGGACGCCCGCGCGGCGGGCGATGCCGCAGATGTCGAGCAGGTTCTGCCGGAAGTTTTCGTAGACCGCCGTCAGCCGCGGGTCATCGGCCGCGACCGGATGACACAAGAACATTTCCATGCCGCGCCACGCGGCGGGTACGCCCGGGTCGCGGCGGAAGGCCCCGGCGGCCTGGCCGAGCAACTGACCGGCCCGCGTCGCTTTCACCCGGAGGCTGGCCCGGATCATCCGCAGGCTCGGCGACCACTGCTGGAAGACGGTTCCCGGACCGTAGGGTCCGATCACCTCGTTGTTCCCCATGTAAACGACAAAAAGGCTGGGCTCATAGGCCGTGCAGTCGCGGGCGATTTCCCGGACCACATGCGAATTGATGGCCGTCATGGCCCCATTCACGACTTCGAATGGCTGCCCGGGGTAGCGCGTGCGCAGCATGACTTCGAGAATCCGTCCGAAACTGTACGACGGCTGCGGGATGCCCATGGCGGCGGAACTGCCGAGAATGAAGAGTCGTATCGTCTGAGCGGGCTTTGGAAAAAGCAGGGCGGGCTGGGGCGTGCGGGCAAGGCTGGGGGGAAAGAACCGCCATGCAAAGCGTTCGTTGGTCCTGAACGCGCCATCGGCGTCCGGCCCGAGGAAGAACCCCGCCGGATACCCGTAGCCCCCCAGCCGCAACCCGGCTTCGAGAAGGCCGAAGAACAGGACCGGGGCAAGGAGCAGCAGCGACAGCCTCAGAAGCCGTCCCCGCCAGCCGCGGAAACGTTCCCCCATGACGGAAGGCACACGGGGCGACGGGCCTCGACGGTCACAGAGGTCGCTCAGCTTTTTTTTCTTCATTATTGCTGCATAAGGGCTCGCGCGCAAGCGGATGGGCGAGGCTACCGGATCATAATCAGCGTGCCGCCAGGCGGACCCTTGACGTACTTGTCCAAGAGCTGCACGCCACAAAAGGCTGACCAATCGATGCCGTTGCAATTCATTTGTATCGTGATTTCCCCGGTTTCACTGGGGAAACAGTTGGTCAGGAGCGCATAGTTTTGGGCGAGCACCCAATCCGGCAACTCGGTGCAGGGAGCAGGCGCCTCCTGCGTCCCGTATTTGTAGATCGCGCTTCTGCCGCCCATGCCGGGAGGAAGGGCAAAGGCAATGTCGTAACTGTGCGACATATCCATGCCGCTGAAGGTGAGAACGTCTTGGAACTGACCCATGATGGCCCCGTCACCAATCGACCAAGCCCCAAACCCGAGACCGGCACTGACCAGCTTGTTGCCGCCCATGCCGCTGAAGCCGGGGGTGTTGTGCGGACGCAAAGCCTGGCTGACGCTGATGCCCGTGCTGGTGCCGACGGAGTCTTTCAAGTCGCCCACGGCAGCCCATCCTCCCCCGCAGTCGTTCCATGTGGAGCCGGTGTAAGCCAACGGCGCAACTTGGGTGGCGGCGGAGCCTTTTTGCTGCCACGAGTAAGTCCCGTTCATCGATTTCGCATACGCCAGGTTGATCGTAACGGGCCATGCGGGCAATACCGTGACCGTCACGGCATACGCTCGTTGGTTGGGGATCTCCGCAGTGGAATTGGAAGCGGTCACCGTGTAGGTCACCGGGTTGTTGGCTCCGGAGAAGTCCACCGTGGCGCCATTGGGCGGGACGACTGTGGCCCGGTCGGAAACCGTGACGACAGGCTGGAGAGTCGCCGGGTCCGTGCCAAACGGCACATGTTGGGTAATCGTATCCCCGCTAATCGTGCCGGGAATGCCGAGCACACTGAAACTCAAAATGTCCTTCCCCGTTCCGGGCTGCTCGGGCGTACCGGGGATGGCGACATTGTCCATGCCGCACCAACCCCACCCCCCCGACTTATAGTCCAAATAGTCCAGGGTGTATCTCCTGCCGTTGTTGACATAGGCAGACATATCCAGCGAGCTGCCTGTGCTGGGAATACTCGCCACGTAGGTTCCGGCTACGACATCGCGCAGGCCTACACCCATAAATCCGCTTTCCCCGATCGCACTGGCGGGCACATCCACCACGTTGGTCACCAACGCGCCGCCCGAACCGCCGCCGAACAAGGAGACAATCAGCGGCCCTGCGGCATTGACGAAAAACTCTGGGGAGCGAACCCAGTACGTCTCGGTTGAACCATCGTCAGAAACATGCCCATAGATTTGCCCGCCATTCCACGCCGCCTTGCCGGTTGGGTTGAGCTGTGTCCAGCCCTGCAACCCATCACTGAAATTGTAAATGAGCGCCGCCTGAGCGGAGCCCGCGCCCATCAACACCGCCGCGCCCGCCGCCGCCCAGCCGAGGGCGAACCGCTTCACGGCACCACGGGTGTGTCTGATCCTTCTAAGAAATTTCATAAAAACTCCGTTCTTGTTAGGCCACTCTGTAAGAACAACCTTATTCAATCATGTCAATACAGTAACAGACCCGCCGTGACACAGTCAACCCAGCAAATTTGGCCGGGAAACGCCTTACGCCTTACAAACCAACAACAGCAATAAAAAACAAGTTGTTTGCGTGCCCGTAAGGGCATTCTCGAAACGCCGTTAGGCCATGTTGAATGGCTGATGGACGGAAGTCCATCGCAGGAAAGCGGCACTGAAGTGCCGCACTCCGAAACGTGCCGAAAAAAGGCCGCGCCCCCGCCCCGCCGGAAGGCGGGACAAGGGCGTGGCCAGAATGCGTCTCAAGCGCGCGAGGCCCATGGAGCGAACCTCGCGTCTGGATTGCGGCAAACCTACCGGACCATGATGACCGTGCCGCCGGGCGGAATCTCCACAAGCTGGAAGCCGTTAAACGTCACATATTTGCCATCAACTCCGCTCAGATTGAAGATGATTTTACCATCCACGTCAGGCCGTACTTGCTCGAAGAGCACATAGTTTTGTCCCCGAATCCACGTTGATCCGTCGCCGCCGTTATTCTCAGCCGTCTGGGGCGATGAGGAAACCGTAGAGTTGGCAGTCGCAAACACGGCATAGTGCTTGTATCCTCCTTCATTCACGTATGCGCTGGCAATATACACGTCGTATTGCTTGCCGGCGGTGAGTCCGCTGATCTGTAACGTTGGAGTCGCCCACCCATAAACCCAAGCACCTCCCTTGAGCATATCAAGAGGGGGGCCCCATGCGTCGGGCCCCCAATATTGGCTTAGCCCGTATGCCACCGTCGTGACGGTGCCGACCGAGTCCAGCAAGGCACTCGCTGTAATTGGCCCCCCTAGCTTCTGATTCCACGTTTCGCCGAGCCCGCCGGCGGGCCCGACGAGCCCTGTTCTGAGCGCAGCATCGATGTTCACGTAAACCTTCCCGCTCGGAGCGACAAGATTGACCGTCACGGTATAGTCCGTCGTGGTGACTCCATCCTCGGATTTGACGATGAAATGCACGGGGCTGGTGAAGTCGACCGGGGTTGTGCCGCTGACAATCGGGTCGCCGCCAACCGTTGCCAGCGTGCAGGCCGCGCCGCCGGACATCGTGAATGTGGGAACGAGGGCGCTCACACTGGATCCGCTCGCCATGACCATGGAAATGTCGGTTCCGGCCATGGTTACAGGCCCCGCGCCGGCGAGGGAACTGAAGGAATAGATGAGCGCCTCTGAATTCTGCGTGGCCCTGACGCCATTATCCAAGAGCTGCACGCCGCAGAACGCGGACCAATCGATGCCATTGCAATTCATTTGTATGGTTACTTTCCCGTCGGTTCTGGGAATGCAGCCGGCAAGGAGCGCATAGTTTTGGTCTACCGTCCAATCGGACAAGTCCGCGCAGGGGCCAGGCGCCTCCAGCGCCCCGTATTTGTAGATCGCGGTTCTGCCGCCATTTGCGGGAAGGGCAAAGGCAATGTCATAACTGTGCGACATATCCATGCCGCTGAAGGTGAGAATGTCTTGAAACTGACCCATGATGGCACCGTCACCCGCCGACCAAGCCCCAAAACCAAGACCGGCACTGACCAGCTTGTTGCCGCCCAAGCCGCTGAAACTGTGGGTGCCGTGATTACGCAAAACCTGGCTGACGCTGATGCCCGTGCTGGCGTTGGTGGAATCCTTCAAGTCGCTCACGGCAGCCCCTCCATTCCCGCCGTCGTTCCATGTGGCGCCTCGGTAAGCCAACGGTGCCGCCCGGCTGGCGGAACCTACCTCCTGGTAGGAGGCGACACCATCCATCGTTTTCAGATACGCAATATTGATCGTAACGGGGTTGTCGGGCAATTCGGTGACCGTCACGGTGTAGTCGTTGGTGGAACTGTCCTGTGCGGTGACGGTATACGTGACCGGGCTGGTGAAGTCCACGATGGCGCCGTTCGTCGGAGAGCCCGTGGCGAACTGAGAAACCGTGTAGACGGGCACGAGTGTGGTCACATCCGTCCCAAAAGGCACGTTCTGGGCAATATTGAAGCCGTCAAACGTTCCGGCGATGCCTAAAATGCTGAAACTCGTGATCTCCTTGGCCGTGCTGACGGGTGTCACGCTGACCGTCACGGTGTAGTCGTTGGTGATGAGGCTGTCCGAGGAGACGACGAAGTAATGCACCGGGTCGGTGAAGTCGAATGGGGTGCCGGAAGAAATCTGAACCTCAGCCGCACAGCTGCTATTGCTGTAACACTTCGCGTCGGTAGACAAGGTGAAACTCGGCGCGAGGTTCGTCACGGCCGTCCCGTACGGCACGGTCCAGGCGATGGCAGCCGCATTGTCAACAACTGCGCCAACGGCGGCGCCGGGACCGAAGGCGGTAATCTTTGCAGTCGGGGCCGCATAAGGGTTGTCTGGGTAGAAGTAGTCATCGGTACCGTTGATGAAGCGCAGATCGCTGAAGTTAGACCAAGTCTCCTTCCTGAACCCGGCCGACATATCATAGCCACCACTGCCCTCATAAAATCCGATGACCATGTGAACTGAATCCATGTTCAGCGTCACCGTACCCACGACCGGGGTATCGCCCTGATATTTGTTATTGTTTACGATGTACTCGCCTGCGTCGGCAAAATCGCCATCTTCATTCAGGTCCATGTAGATGACGCTACCGTCATCACTGGATGTTCCAAACGTGTAGGTGCCCCAGCCGTCTTTGGTGACATCGAACCATCCCTCCCAGAGAATCGAGAAATTATTGCCGCTCGGCGATCCTGGAACGGACCACGTGCCACCGTGGTAGTGAATGTCCTCAATTTGAATGCCTGTCGCTGTGGGCGTCTTCGCCATCAGATTGGAGATAGGGTCCACTAAGCCTGGGCCATCATTGTCATTGTTGCCAAGGCCCAAGTAGGTGCTCACGTTCAAGCCGTTTGCCACGGTGACAGTCACGGCGTAGGCGTTTGCGACTTCTCCGTAAGTGACAATATAGGTCACTGGTGAGCTGGTGCTTAAGGGCGGGTCGGGGATGGCGCCGTTTGGCTGATCGCACCCCCCGGAAGAAAGCGTGTAGACTGGCGCGAGGGTCTCCACCGTGGTGCCATAGGGCACAGTCCACACAATGTTTGTTCCAGTGATAACAGCACCGGGCCCGAAAGTCAGGATTTCCGCCGGTGCCGCGCCCGTGATGGTCACGTCGTCCACGCGCATGTTGGTTTCCCAATCGACGCCATATCCGTCCCCATGCACGAGGAACTTGATCCGGATGTCTTGGCCTGCGTAGGCAAACAGATCCTTGTTATATTCCACCCACTCACCGTCGGTTTGCTGCACATGGAAAATCGTTTCCAAAATGGTTCCGCTGGCATCAGTGATATACGCGTCTTGCCAGTCACCACCTGCCTCGATGCTTTCCCGATAGACCCAGAAGTGCAACGTCGAGCCAGAGGGGACATCGGTGATCAACTGGCTAATGGAGGAGTCACCATTAGCTTCGCCCGTGTGAAGCACATTGCCTAGGAAGGCCGCGTAACTTCCGGAATGCACCGTCCCCGAGTCAATCACCGGGGCGGGCGTCGTGGCATCGATGGTCCAATCGGGGAAATCACCGGTCTCGAAACCGCCGTTCGAGATATCCGCCTGCGCGCTGCCCACGCCCATTCCCAACACCGCGACAGCCGCCCAGCCGAGGGCGGACCGTTTCAAGGCACCGCGAGTGCTCTTGATCATCTTGAGTATGTTCATAAGAACTCCGACTTTTGTGGTTCTGTAATTGTTACGTCTCGGGTTGCACAACCTTGTTCAACCGTAGTATGACTTTATCAGGCTTTCTTATGTGTGTGCAACCAGAAAATGATTTTTTGCCGATTTTTTTTTCCGCCTCAGCCTCACTATTCATGAAATTGTTTGGCATGATTAACCGGATTACGTGAATTTCTTCTTCGCGAAGGAAACAGTGACAGAAACTGCCAGCTACGGATTTCGCGGAAAGCGCGGAGGGGAATTCCCTGCGCGGCTCACACTGAACCCTGTCCAAGAAACCCTTCCGCGCACTCCGCGAAATCCGTAGCTCCTTGTTCCCATCTCAGTTGCGGTCAGAACGATGGCTGCGGTCATGCGTTGCCCAGCCTGTTTTGTGGTGACAGAAACTGCCAGCTACGGAGTGCGCGGAAAGCGCGGAGGGGAATTCCTGATTATGGCCGGGAACCGCCTTGCGGCGTCACTACAAACGAGAGAAATCCAGCGAAAACCCGTTCGTAGTGTGCCCGTAAGGGCATTCTTAAAAACGCCGTTGTGCCATAAAGATGATGGACTGAAGTCCATCATGTGAAAGCGGCACTGAAGTGACGCACTTGTCTCCGAAACTTGCCAAAAAAGGCCGCGCCCCTACCCCGCCGGAGGCGGGACAAGGGCGTGGCCAGAGTGCGTCTCAAGAGCCTAATGCGGGCGGAGCCCGCAACCCTCACCCCGGCCCTCTCCCAGAGGGCGAGGGAGGGGGAAACAACTTGTTTTTTATCGCGGTTTCTAGGCCGTAAGGCACCTAACGGATCATGATAAGCGTGCCGCCGGGCACCGTGATGTCGTGCAAAGCGTAGCCGTTGAATTTCACCTCGCCGCCGTTTCTGCTTACAACGACATTGGCCACCGTATCCCCTGCGAGCTGCGTCCAGGTTGCAGACAGCACGGCGTTGCCTCCAGACCACGTACGGGGCACGCTCCGAGCGTTCCCCTCCACAACCACGTTTGCGTTCTCGGGGTTGACCGAGATCATCTGCAGCCGATAGGTGCGGCCGGGCGTCAGGCCGGGGATATCGACATACATCGTAAGGGCAGAGGTCCACCTGTAGGAGCGCATCAGAGGGCCGAAATTGGGATCGGTCACGTTCGGAACATTAGACCCGCTGTCCGTGGCCTGACCTCCGTTGCCCCATGACCCGGAGGTCAGGTGCGCCAGGCTGATGCCAAAAAGCAGTCCGTTGTTAAGCGTGACCGGTGCGACAGCCCCGGCACCGATGTGATTGGCCGCAATCAGCCTGCCGGTGTTCAGGATCTCCGCCCCGGCTCCTGCGGCTGAGACATCCAGGCTTGTCGTCACAAACGTGACGGCCGGCGTAGGCGGCAGAATAGTCACCGTCACGGTATAATCGTTGGTGGTGGACAAGTCCTCGGAAACGACTCTGTAGGTTTGCGGCGTGGTGAGATTCACCGGGTCTCCTGAAGCCGGCGACACAGAGGCACCCACGGAATGGGTCAGGGTGGGCGAGAGCGGATTCACCGGCGTGCCGTACGGCAAGGATATTGAAATGGCTTTGCCGCCCTGATCAATCGCGGCCGACCCCCAAACGGGAAACGTAAAGGTGGCGATGAGCGCCTCCGGGTTCAAGGTCCGCAGACCCATGTCCTGAAGCTGGAAGCCGTTCACGCAAACACTCTTTGCCTCCACCACAATGTTGGAACGGGCGGGATCGGGGATCACGCCGGCGAACTTGACATAGTTCTTGCCTTCCGTCCAATCGGTCGCGCCCGCATTTGTCTTGCTTTTGATCTCAGCCCAGATCCTGTAACTGTAGGTCTCGCTGCCGCTATGAACCTGACCGGCGATGTAGAGGTCATATTTGTGAGTCGGGTCAAGGTGGGTGAGTTCGAGAATGGATGTCCAATCCGCGTAGCCGCAGATCACGCCCGAAACCAGCATGCGCGCACCGCCCAGGCCGGTCCAGTCGTTCCAGGGGCCCGCCGTCATGTGCGTCGCGAAGCCCACGCCCGTGGCGTTGCCTTTGGAATCCAGCAAGTCGGAGCCTGACGCCACAGAGCTGTTGAAGTCGTTCCATTTGGCCCCGTTGTAGAGCGACGGCGCCACCCGGCTGGCGCCGCCGCGGGCTGCCACGTCATAGGAATAAACGCCGTCCATATCGGCGTTGCCCGGTTTTGGACCGCCATAGTAGTTCACATTGATGAGCGTCGGCCAATCGGGGAGCACGGTCACCGCCACGGCGTAGAACTGGGTGGAGCCGTTTTGGGCGGTAATGGTGTAAGGTGCCGGATTGTTGACAGAGAAGTTCGGAGCCACACCGGTGGCCGGAGAGCCTGTGGCGAAAGGTGAAACCGTGTAGGCGGGCGCGAGGTTCGTCAAATCCGTCCCGTAGGGCACGCTCCAGACGATATTGGTTCCGGCAATGACGGCCGGGAGCCCCGGAAGGCCAAAGGTCAGGATGTCCTTGGCCGAACTCGCGGGCGTCACCGTGACCGTCACGGTGTAGTTGTTGGTGAGGAGGCTGTCTGAGGACCTGACGATGTAATGCAAAGGACTGGTAAAGTCGTTGGTGGAGCCGGATGCTTTGTCACAAACTGCACCGGCCGACAGCGTGTAGGTGGGCGCGAGGTTCGTCACCGCCGTCCCGTACGGCACCGCCCAGGCGATGGTCCTCGCCGACTGGTTAATGGCGGCACCGGGACCGAAGGTGGTCATATTCGCGGCGGGGGCCAAAGGCCCTAGCGGCCACCCTGAAGCCCAGGTGGTGGTCGCGGTGGGCGTGGCACCTTGGCCCGTCTGGGTGTCGAGAACTGTCCAGTTGGCATTGTCGTCGCTGCCCGATACAGTCCAAGCTGCCGGATTGCGTCCGGGAGTCACATCATTTGCCGTCGCCCAATCGTAACCTGTGAAGGCTTGGGGCGATCCGAAATCGAACGTCACCCACCTTGGCCAGCCTCCAGGCATGTACGACTTGGTGCTTAAGTTATTATCGTAAAGCCCGGGAACGCCTGCATCGCCAAAGCTCCCTCCGTCACCAATGGCGGTGACGGGAGCAACACGTATGCCGCCGGTCGGGTTCGTGCCGCTCGAATAGAAAGCGATTTCGGACACTTGGTAATCATTGCCACCACTGTTTGCGGCTGTCACAGACCACTTGTAATACCGGAATCCGGCCGCTTGCGCGCTTTCCACGCCCATTCCCAACACCGCAACCGCCGCTAAACCGAAGGCGGACCGCTTCACGGCACCACGGGTGCTCTTGACCATCTTGATTATGTTCATAAGACTCCGATTTTGTGTTTTTGTTACGCCTTTGGCCGCACAACCTTGTACAACCGTATAAACAGTATATTAGACCTCCTTATGTGTGTGCCACCAGAAAATGATTTTTGCCGGTTTTTTTTGCCGCGGTTTTGCCGCCTCAGCCTCACTATTCATGAACTTTCCTGGCATGATTAAACGGATTAAACCGAAACGTGATTTCCTTCTTCGCGAAGGAAACAGTGACGGAAACTGCCAGCTACGGATTTCGCGGAATGCGCGGAGGGGATTGCTGGGCGACCCCACGCTGCACCCTATCCAACCCTTCCGCGTGCTCCGCGAAATCCGTAGCTAAAACTCTCTTTCTCACTTTAAGCGGATGACGAGCAAGATGACGATTATGAATGGAAGTGCCGCCTCATAATCCTAATCGTATTCTTAATCGTAATCCGTCTGAAGCCCCCCGAACGCTGAACATCGAACGCCGAACGTTGAAGTTATAGGTAAACCGGCGGAAACCGGAGGTGTAAAAACTTCCTGATTGTTTTCGCCGCCAGTTACAGTAAACTAAGGCGCGTGTTTGAAAGGAACCCCATGAAGATCTTAGTCACTGGCGGCGCGGGATTTATTGGCTGCCATACCGTTGTCGAACTTTTGAACGCTGGCCATGCCGTCGTGGTTGTTGACAACCTCTGTAACAGCAACGCGGAGAGCCTGAGCCGCGTCGAGAAAATCACCCGCAAGAAAGTGGCCTTTCACATGATCGACATCCGTGACCGCGCCGCTCTGGACGCGGTCTTCAAGGCCGAGGGCCCCTTCGATGCCGTGATCCACTTCGCCGCACTCAAAGCGGTCGGCGAATCCACCCGCATCCCTCTCGCCTATTACGACAACAACCTCACCGGAACCCTCGCGCTCTGCGAGGTCACAGCCGCGAATGGCTGCAAGAACATTGTCTTCAGTTCTTCCGCCACGGTCTACGGAGACCCCGCTTCTGTGCCCATCCGCGAGGATTTTCCCACGTCCGGCGCGACCAACCCTTACGGCTGGACCAAGTTGATGATGGAGCAGATCTTCCGCGACGTGCAGACAGCCGACCCCGCGTGGAACATCATCCTGCTGCGCTACTTTAACCCCATTGGTGCGCACGCGAGCGGACAGATCGGCGAAGACCCCGTCGGCATTCCCAACAACCTCCTGCCCTGCGTGGCGCAAGTGGCCATCGGACGCCGCCCGCGCCTGACGATCTTCGGCAACGATTACCCCACGCCTGACGGCACCGGCGTACGCGACTACATTCACGTCGTGGATCTTGCGGCCGGCCACCTCAAGGCCGTCGGCAAACTCGCCTCCAACCCCGGCCTGGCCGTCTACAACCTCGGAACCGGCAAGGGCTACAGCGTGCTCGACGTGGTGACCGCCTTCGAAAAGGCCTCCGGCCGCAAGGTGCCCTACACGATCGTGCCGCGCCGTCCCGGCGATGTGGCCGCGTGTTGGGCCGATCCTTCCAAGGCCATGAAAGAGCTCGGCTGGAAAGCCGAGCGCGACCTGCGCGTCATGTGCGAGGACGCCTGGCGCTGGCAATCGCAGAACCCCAACGGCTTCACGACCGCTCAACCCTGAACCCTGAGCCCTCTCCCATGTCTTCCTGGACCGCCATCGTCGATGACGTGATCAACCATGTGAACCTGCTCAAGGAATTGGGCGGACGCAACGCGGAGATCGACCCTGCCGTGATGCGTGCGCTCGGCTCGGCGGCTGTTGCGTCCCGCCCGGGGCCCGCCGCCCCGCCAGCCGCAAGCGCGCAACCCCGCTCGGCGCCGCGTGCCAAGCCTCCCGCGCCGACACCGCCCGTCACAGCTCACGCGCCCGCACAATCACCCGAGGCGCGCCGCACAGCCTTGGCCGATATCGCAGCCCGCAGCGCCGCGTGCGAAGCGTGTGTGTTGTGCCACCAGCGCACCCACAGTGTTCCCGGTCAAGGCAACCCTGACAGCCCGGACGTCATGTTCATCGGCGAAGCGCCCGGAGCGGACGAAGACCGGCAGGGGCTCGCTTTCGTTGGCGCTGCAGGACAGTTCCTAACCAAGATGATCAGCGCCATGGGCTACACGCGCGACGAGGTCTTCATCGCCAACATCTGCAAATGCCGTCCGCCAGGCAACCGGGCCCCGCTACCCGAAGAGATCCAGACCTGCCTGCCGTTTCTGCGTGAACAGATCCGCATCATCCGCCCCAAAGTCATCGTGCTCCTCGGCGGCACAGCCATCAAAGGCTTGCTCGACACACAGGTCGGCGTCTCCCGTCTACAAGGCCAATGGACAAGGTACGACGGCATCCCCGTGATGTCCACCTTCCACCCCGCCTATATCTTGCGCTTTGAATCGTCTGGAGACCGGGAAGGCTTAAAAACCGCGAAGACCCAAATCTGGAGCACCCTCAAGCTCGTGCTCGCGCAACTCGGCAAGTCCGTTCCCGCTCCGTCCGCCAAAAAATAACGCCGCCGCACCCGCCCGCATGGCCGGCCGGCCGACCACCCCTTTTTAACCGGTCCTGAACAGGCGGCTCATGACCCACTCGTGTTCCGCGACGAGACTGTCGACGATGTCGGCGGAACGGAGGGCAGTCGGCAGCACGTTGTACGTGTAGGTCTCGATCTCCAGCGGATACCCGTACGCTTGGACATGCGCAAAAAATTCGGGCGAAAGATCGATGTGCGTCGAGCCCAGCACAGCGTCGCCCGTGTAGAAGAGCGGCACGTGGAAGTGCGTGCGCAGCTCACACCCCGCATGCTGACGCGCACTCTCCAGCGCCTCCTTCGTTAAATCCGGAAACGAGACGATCCTGCCGCGCGGCAGACGGATCTTGGTTTGGTGCAGATACACCGGATCGATGAACGCGGCGAGCCGCGTCAGGGATTCATCTGTGATCGTGGTGCGGATCGCGGCGCTGAGCTGAATGCGGGCGACGCGGATACACGCGCTTTCGAAACGGGCCAGCGCGGTGAGCGGGTCTTCAAACTCCACGGCAAAGTGGCAGGTGTCGAGGCAGAGCCCGATGGTCGTGCGCAACAACGCCTCAGCCTCATGGGGCGTGCGTCGGCCTCGAGAGGACAGCCAGCGCTTGCCTTCGACCAGCAATTCATCTTCGAACCAGGCGATCACGTCGGCGGTGTCCTCCAGCAGGCAGTCGGGTTCGGGTTCCAGCGCCAGCACGATTTCGCGGCCAGTCGTTTGTTTCAGATCGTAAAGAAATTCCGCCATCACGGCAATCTGGCGAACATGGAGGGACGGCTCAGAACTGGAAGCAAAAGACTGAAAGGGGACGCGGGAAGCCTTGTAGCCGAGAGGAACCGTCGAGATGTTGCCGATCCGGCCTTCAGGAAGAATCGCAGCCAGGAGGGAACCCAGGCGTCCGGTGTAGTTCAGGCGCTCGGGCGTGGACCAGTCGGGCTGGTAGACGGCGGTTTTAACCGTCGTGTTGTGGAACGTGCCGTAGGGGAAGCCGTTGATGCCCGTGACAAACAGGCCGTTGCGCGCCAGCAAATCGCGGAACGATTCCAAGGCGGCGGGGTCGGCGAGTTCCTCCGCTGCGGTTGCGGCGAGGCGCAAGCCGAGCGGGTAGGGAACATGGGCAGAGACGCGCGCCTTCACGGCGAGCGCGTAACGCTCGATGGCGGCGCAGGTGTCGGCCAGACTTTCGCCGGGATGGATGTTGAGGCAGTAGGGGATGGGCATGGGAGGTTACAGGGCTCAGGGTTCAGGGTTCAGAGATGTCGGTTTAACGGTCGGGAGAGGCGCTGGAGGGCGAGCGTCCTCGCGAGCCGCTCGGGGCTGGACAGCGGCGAGGGACACGGGCGGGTGCGGCGTTGCGACCAGCGAGAAGTTTTTCACCTGCATCACGGCGTCGTAGGTGCCGGGCATCTCCCAGCCGAAATTCAGCCCGCTGACGTAGAGGTCGTTGAGGTCGGTCTTGGCGAGGTAGCCGTTCTTGCGCGCGAGCTTGTACGCATAGACGATCCAGGGGGCGGCGTCGATGCGGATCTTGGTCCAGCGCGCGTCTGCGCCTGCGGCGACGCGTCCGCCGTTGAAGAAGGTCTGTCCGTCCGGCAGGAAGGTCTTGGAAGGCAGGGTGTAGATGAACAGGCCTGAGGCGTCGGGCTTGCCGCCGTCGCGAAGACAGGCTTCGTCCTTGAGCGGCTGGCGGTTGTCGAAGACGGGGATGCCGAACCAGAACATGTCGCCGAAGCCGTCATCGCCTTGGGTGAGGTTCTGCACATGCAGGAATAGCTGGAACTGCGCGGCGTGCAGGGCAGGGTCGGCATTGGGGTTCTTGTCGGCGAACTCCGTCAGGCGGCACTCCAGCGCCACGTCTAGGCGCTTCATCTTAGCGACGCGGCAGATGTCGGACGGGTAGCGAGTGTCGGTCAGGGCGGCCTCGGCCAGCAGGTGCGGCCAGGCTTCGTCTTTCTGGCGGGGCCTTTCGTAACAGGCCGAAGCGGACAGCCCCAGCTCGATCTCGCCGGTGCGGCAATTCACAAGGATCCGCTTGGAGGGGTTGGCGATCTGGAAACGGGAGGGGCCGAGCTCCTGCTGCTGCGTCACCGCAGGGTCGGCGAGGCTGTGCTTGGCGGCCCACTGGGCGATTGTCCAGACCGGTGCGCCGACCTTTCCCGACGTGCGGAAAACACCCTTCACCTTGCCGTCGTCGGCCGGAAGGCCGAGGCCGCGGATGCGGAACCACTTCGAGTAGGTCGGATCGGGCACGAGGCTGCGCGGAGCGTCGGGATCATCCGGACGCGTGGCGCAGCCGGCCAGCAACACGCACGAGAACAGGAGAACTCGGATTTGCATAGTTCCAATGAAACCAAGAAGCGCCGCAGAAGGGAAGCCGTTTTTTCATTCGTTGGAGCGCCATGCAACGCTCGCGGCTCTGCGGCGACGGTATACGGATAGGACGTACACGCTGCGCTTTCCGGCGAGTGCGGGATACGCCGCCGGCGGATATCCGTGTTAACGAAACGCGGGAGACGCAATCCCGCGCGTGCCGTGAGCAACGCTTTCAACTCGCATAAAGTCGGCGAACCAGATGGCCTTTCCACTGGGCATTTTTGTCGGCGCCTTCGATCATTTCTTTCGACGCAAGAGTTGAATCGGCCGAGTCTCGTACTCGCAGCCAACACGTGAAAGGATTGTCGCCAATTCCTGCGGCACAACCGCATTCTCGACATAGATCACAAACGGCAAGTTTAGAAACATTCGCCGATCTTTCAAACGGCCCAACTCCTCCTCAAGGTCTTTAAATTTGTATGGTTTACCGGCGAAGCAAAACAACGTCTTTGTATCAACGCGGCGCAATACAATAGCCAACTTCATTGGATCGCTTGCTGCGTGCCAAGGAGGATTTGTCAAAAGGGATCCCGTATACACTGTGTCAGAAAGAATTTGGCGCAGGGACTCGGGAACGCCCTCTTCAGGGACAAATACGGCCGAGACCGGAGTCCAAGAGTGCATCCTGCGATGCGTTAAAGAAAACAAGAACTCCAAATCTTCAGTCTTTCGTTTCCAACCATCCACCCAGTAACTCGTTTCGCCTTCATGCCTGCGGACCACAAGGCTGTTGTCTTGTACATCAGCGATCCATGTCTGGTTCGTATAGGATACCGACTCAAACCCATTAGAGGCGATTGCAATTAACACCTGAGAAGGACTAGCATTGCTCTGGGTATAGACTGCTATTGGAGTGTTTGCTTGTCTTCTCCTGAGCATAAGTTTTGAAAACGATGGCTCAAGATTCTCAACTTTGAGTTCCGTGCCATGCAAATAGTAGATCGTCTCACCGCCAACGTTCAGGATCGACAGACCAAGACAACTGGAATCCGTCACCCACTCATTCTTGGGTTGATTTAGAATACGACGGCACTTAAAAACATTCGGGTCACGGCAAACGATGTGGAGCGGTTCTTTAGGGGAAACAGACAGAGCACTTGACCTCACAACAGTACTCGTGCCATCGTATGACATCGTCACTTTATATCTGCCCCAGCCGAGACGCTTATAGTTCCCAAACCAATAAGGAGGCCGATTATGCTCGGTTATTGAAAGAATTTTTCCGGCTTCAAACCTCACGAAATTGTGCGAGTCGCACAAGCACCCGTTAGTGTCACTCAGCCAATTGCCCTCGATAGGTGCCGGACAGAAGGCGATCACCGACAAGACGGCAACCGTCGATAAGATGAGAATGAATGCTCTCTGTGACCATTTTTTCACAGTTTGAAACGTCACTCTGCCTCGTATTCCTGGTTTGTTGCTTTGCTTGACGGTTCGGCTTGAGTCTATGTAGCCAAGGCCTTATGCCACACACGTGTCTACCGATGACACCTTGTCTTCGGAAGGCGTGGTTGAACAAGTAGCATCAGACACTTGACACGCAGCGCCAAGCGTTTTCAGTGCGTGCGCGCTCGGCATCCGGCAGTGTCCTCATCAACTCGCAAACTTCTTCCGGATCGATCAGGTGGCTTTCCAGCATGATGCGGACAAATGCCAAATCCTTCTCGCGACATGCGGCAAGCTTACTGATGGCAAGATCGATAGGCGCGAGGCAAAGACCCACCACTCCCTGCGTCAAGGGTGTCTGCAATCTTACGAGACGAGACTGCCACCCTGCCGCCAGAACCGTGGTTTCGGGAGTAATGCCGTGCGCGTAGTATCCGTGTGTCTCATGGAACGGTGACAATTCACCAATGGTACCGTCAATCAGATCAGCCTTATCCGGAGCGTGCAAAGGATACGCGTCAGCCTCCATTGAACGACATAAGGCTTCAGGTGGCTCTGGATACTGGCCGAGAATCGACTGACTTCCCAAAATGACGATCTCGGTTTCGTCCGTAATCGCACCGGAAGCACGCAGGATGTGTTCAAGTTGATGCCGATTCATGATGCCTGAAACTCCTATGGATCGTCCACCTCTCTTGCGGCGTCAGTACGCCGCAGAAAGGATTGTTCTGGCGCAACCGGGTGCCCTCTTCCGAAGGGTCTAACAACACTTGGCGCACCTCACACCACGGACCAGAAAGAATCTCGACCCACCGTTGGAGATCATCCGAGCGTACGGTCTTCATCCACTTCTGACACAATCGCTTGGCATCCGCCACCGCTCGGTGCTGGGGATCGTCGTCAACCCGTCTGACAATTTCCAACGCAAAGGCCAGTCCGCGGTCATCTATAGTCTGATGTGAAATCATAAAACAAAGGTAGTGTACGTTTCGCGGCGTTGTAAATCAACCGTTTTCGCGGGTTGGAAATACGCTATCTTGTCGGGCACGGTCTATTCTCATCCCAAAGGCCGCCGGGCCCGAAGAGCTCTTGCAGCCACTGGTCTAAGCAGCCCGTCCTCACCGCCAGGTCCAGCACCGTGAACCGGCGGCGGATCTTCTGGGCGCGGAGAACGCTGCTGCGCAAACGGGCGCGGGTGCTCCCGATCGCCTCGGGGTCGACCGGCGCACCCACAGCGGCCAGCCGGCGCTTGACCTCAGCGTGGGGCAGAAGCTGCTCGCTGAGGCACTGCCTGATTTCCGGCCAGTTTGTCTTGAGTGTTTCCAACTGTTTCAGCAGCGCCGCACGCGGCACATGTTTCGCGCGCGTCTCCGTCACGCCGACTTCCTCGAAACCGGTGCCTGCGAACAGTCGCTGCGCCTCGTCCTCTGCCTCACCGGCCTCGGGCCATTGCGCGCATGCGGCAGCCACGTTCAGCCGATCCAGCGGCGTGGCGAGGACCCGCTCGTACAGGGCTAGCACAAACAGCGTGGCGATTCCTACTTTGAAGCCGTGCGAGGGCGCTTCACCCAGATGCGTGTGGTGCTCCATATCCCACAGGTGGCTGAACTGATGTTCCGCGCCTGAAGCAGGCCGGCTGGTCCGCGACCACTGCATGGCCAGCCCGCTGAGCATGAGTCCCTCGGTCAATGCCTCAAGTGTCTGCACGGAGCCGGCGCGAGCGCCCGCAGGATCGGACAGAGCCTCGCGCAGTCCGCCTTGAACAATCTCCCATGCTTTTGCGTCGACCGCTTCGACTCCCAACGCGTCCGCCAGAAGCCAGTCTGCTCCGCTCGCCACTTTGGCCATCAGGTCCGCATAGCCTGAAGCGGTCATATCGGCAGGCGCACGGCAAAGGATGTCCAGATCGGCCAGCACGGCGCGCGGTGCGGGGCATTTGAACGTCTGCTTGGATCCGCGGTCCGTAATGGAGGCTCCGAACGCCGTATACCCGTCCATCGACGCGGCGGTCGCCACGCACAGGTAAGGCCGGCCGCAGCGGAACGAAGCCAGCTTAGTCAGATCGTTGATCGTCCCTGAGCCGACGGCGACGGGGATCAGCGCATGCGTCCGCAGCGCCGCCTCCAGGCGCTCCACACATGTCATTTCCGCATAGAGGCTGGGATCGTCGAAAACAAACGGCGCGGCGCCCGCGAGGCCGGCGGCCGCCAGCGCTTCCTGTACATCGCGGCCCGCCACACGAAAGGTGGTGGGGTCGGCGACCACCGCCGCCTTCTGGCCGGGGAAGTGGTCGCGGAATAGCGCGGGCGCGTCTTTCAGCACGCCGTCTCCGATCACGCACGCCCTCGTCTCGCGTGCGGACGCCAGGGCGTTCTCAAGTCTTGCGGTCATTTCCGTGTTCGGAATGGGAGCGGGCAGCTTATTTGCCTGTGCCGCAGTCGAGAACGAAGTAATCGGGATTCATGCCGGCCAAGGGCGCCCTAAGCTTATCCAGTTCCTCGGCCGGGCCGAGAATCTCGATGCGGAAAAGCTCGACGATCTGTACAAACTTGCCGAGCGCCTCGCCGCAGTTCTCCAAGTGCGCCATCACGGCCGCCGCGTCCTTATAGGCCTCGCGACAGGTCATGACGTTGCCGTTGAAGCAGAAGTTGTAATACAGGCAGCCCGCTTCATTGCTGACCAACCCGCAGAATGTCTTCAGCATCTCTTTGGCTGCGGCCATGTTCTCATCGCTGATTTTAAAATATGGGTTGATGCTCACGGAGTTATCACTTAGGCTCATGCGTAGTCCTTTCATTAGAAGAAAAAGGGGCCGCCGGCCTTGCGGCCGGCGGCCCCCGAAATAAAACCCGGCGGCGTCCTACTCTCCCACAGGCGCATCCTGCAGTACCCTCGGCGATGGGGCCCTTCACTTCCGTGTTCGGAATGGGAACGGGTGTTGCCTCCCCTCTATGGCCACCGGGAAAACCCGGCTCCGGGCGGACCCGGAAAAAAACAATGCACAGCCTGGGAATCGGAACGGCAGCGCTCGCGCGCTGGCGTGGGAACGACCGTTACGGTCTTCAAAACAAATGAAGTTCTTGTAATCAAAATGGCCAAG
Source organism: uncultured Lentisphaeraceae bacterium (assembly GCA_964643945.1). Taxonomy (GTDB): domain Bacteria; phylum Verrucomicrobiota; class Kiritimatiellia; order RFP12; family UBA1067; genus JAHFSX01. The sequence continues at coordinate 30,649 of CAZXVN010000146.1, forward strand.
CCGCACGGCTGATTAGTACCGGTCCGCTGAGCGCGTCGCCGCGCGTACACGTCCGGCCTATCGAGGTCGTAGTCTACGACCGGCCTTCAGACCCTTTCGGGTGGGAGAACTTGTCTTTGGGGAGGCTTGGCGCTTAGATGCTTTCAGCGCTTATCCGTTCCCGACGTGGCTACCCGGCGGTGCCGCTGGCGCGACAACCGGAACACCATAGGTCAGTCATTCCCGGTCCTCTCGTACTAGGGAATGTTCCCATCAATTCTCCTGCGCCCACAGAGGATAAGGACCGAACTGTCTCACGACGTTCTGAACCCAGCTCGCGTACCGCTTTAATTGGCGAACAGCCAAACCCTTGGG
>CAZXVN010000147.1:0-2457 GCA_964643945.1 uncultured Lentisphaeraceae bacterium
ATATCGGCCCGCGCGCCAAATGGTTCGTCAAAGCCAAGATCTCGGGCCTCTATCAGGTCTACGCGGTCCTGTTCAACAAGTATCACTGCCCGATAGAGACGCCCATCCAGGGTCTCAGGCCCGCCAAGGAAACCTGTCTGGCGTGCCACTGGCCGACGAAGTTCTTTGGCGCCGTGTTACGAACGTGGACGTACTTTCGGAGCGACGAGAAGAACTCGCCTTGGACAATCAAGATGCTCCTCAACATCGGCGGGGGCAATCCGGCCCACGGACCGATCAGGGGTATCCACTGGCACATGGAAGGCGTCAACACGGTCGAGTACATCGCGACAGACAGCAAGCGTCTGGTGATCCCCTGGGTCCGTGTGACCGACCAGTCGGGCAACGTAACGGTCTACCGTACCCAAGACAAAAAAAAACAGATCACCGACGAGCAGGCCGCCAAGATGCCCCAGCGCCGCATGGACTGCATCGACTGCCATAACCGGCCGACCCACCAGTACCGGGCTCCCAACGAGGTGCTCGACATGGCGCTGTCCGCAGGCAGAATCGACAGCTCCATTCCCTCGATCAAGGCCGTGACCGCCAGACTGCTCGCTGCCCCGTACAAAACGGAGCCGGAGGCCTTGGCCGCCATCGAGCGTGAACTGCGGGCGAAGTACCCCGGCGACACTCGGACCGCCGCCACCATCCAGGAGGTTCAGTCCATCTTTCGTGCCAATTTCTTCCCCGAGATGAAAGTCCGCTGGGATATATACCCCAACCATGTGGGACACAAGATCACCCCCGGGTGCTTCCGCTGTCACGATGACCAGCACGTCAGCGATTCCGGCAAGCGGATATCGAAAGAGTGTAAGACGTGCCACACCATTCTGGCCCAAGGCCCCGGCAAGGAACTGCCCGAGTTCACGTCGTCGGGGTTGGAATTCCAGCACCCGGAGGATGTCGGGGATGTTTGGAAAACCGATCACTGCGACAGCTGTCACACCGGCAGCCCGTAGCGCCCTTCGCCGGCGAGGATCCCGTGTGGCCGGAAAAGCCGACCCTTACAGGTTCAGGAGGTCGTACTGCGTGCTGCGCTGCGCCGGAATCCAGCCCGCATCGCGAATGAGCGCCTGCACCTGATCGGCCGTCACGGCGTAGGCGACACCTGTCGCGCGAACAACCTGTTCCTCCATCAACACGCCCCCGAAATCGTCCGCGCCAAACAGCAGCGCCAACTGCGCCGCGTCGGGTCCTTCCGTAACCCACCCCGCCTGGACATGGGGCACGTTGTCCAAAACCAGCCGGGACAGCGCAATCATCCGCAGATAGTCCGCCCCGGTCTGCTCGGGAAGATTGAGCGCCGTCCGGTTGGGCTGGAAACTCCAAGGAATGAAGGCCGTAAAGCCGCGGGTTTTATCTTGAAGTTCTCGTACCCGTATCAAATGCTCGACGCGCTGCGCCGTGGTCTCGCCCAGACCGTACACCATCGTGGCGGTCGTCTTCAGACCCAGCGCATGGGCGGTTTCCATCACGTCGAACCACTCGCTGGCCGTGGTCTTTTTTGGGCTGACCCGCGCGCGCACTTCATCCACCAGAATCTCCGCACCGCCTCCGGGCAACGACTGCAACCCCGCCGCAATCAGCCGTTCCAGCACCCTGCGCACCGGCAGACGCTCCTGCTTTGCGAAGAAAACGATCTCGGTCGGCGAGAGTGCATGGATCCAGATATCCGCTTCCTTCCGGATGCGGGCGAACACCTGTTCATAGTAGGCCAGCCCGCAAGCCGGGTTGAGGCCGCCCTGCAGCAAAATCTGCGTCGCCCCTGCTTGCGCCGCCGCCCTCACCTTGCCGACGACCTCATCGATGGACAGGGTGAATCCCTGACCCGATTCCGGCGCGACATGAAAGGCGCAGAACATGCACTTCGCTTCACAGATGTTGGTGACGTTCAGATTGCGGTCTATCACAAACGTGACCTGTCTGCCCGCCACGATCTGCCGCCGGCGCTGAAGCGCTGCGATGCCGAGACGCCCCAGCGGTGCTTCGTCATGAAGCCGGATCGCGTCCGCCGCCGTTAACCGTTTGCCCGCTGCGGCAGAGGTCAGGAGGTCACAGCAAGAGGTCCCTTCCTCCGCCTCGCCGCAAACGCCCGTCCCCGCATACACGCTGTTGGTCAAGACCGGCCGCAGTCTCAGGCTGCGGATAAAAGACTCCATCTCCTCGGGCGAAGAAAACCGCTGGTGGTCCGATGCCCCGGCGGCCTTGGCGATGCGTTCGTCCACGCTGGTTCCGCCGATATCATCCACGCCGCCATGGGTCAGGGCCCCCAACAGCTTGCGGTCCACGTAATTCACGAGCATCCGCAGATGCGGCACGTTATCGAGAAACAGGCGAGCGAGCGCCGTGACGCGCGCGATCCGGTCACCGGACGGCCCGCGCCGGAGCTCAAGCCGGGTTCCGGCGGGATGAAAC
>CAZXVN010000148.1:0-1754 GCA_964643945.1 uncultured Lentisphaeraceae bacterium
AGGTGGTCATGCAGACCCAGGTGGATAGCGTGACAGGTCTCTGCTACACAGTCCGATTCTTTAATTTACAGACCAATCTCCTGAGCCGGAAGAAGATCCTCTTTAAGGGCGGCCCCCAAACTATTCCTGAAATCAAAGTGAACGGACAGACCCTGAAACTTGGCGCCCCCAGGAGCGTGACCTTTGACGGCATGCTGACCCTGGACTATCCGGTACAACAAGGGGTCATCGCCACCCGTGTAGTCTATCCCTCGATGACACAGGCGCTCGTCGTAGAGGAGTGGATGGTCCGTAACACAGGAATGGCCCCTGCGAAGCTGACGGTCACGCCTTGTCGTGTGCGTGAATCCGAAGTCGAAGGAGTGGTGGTTGAGAGAATCGTACTGGGAGCGGCGGACGTGCCTCTCACGCCGGAATCACCGGTGATCTTCTACGCTTCTGTCCAGGCCAGGCCTTCCACCGCCCCAGAGCTCACCCTCAATGCCGGGACTGAGTCCCAGGCGCGTTTAGCCCTGATTGAAGCTGCCTGGCGCGGGCCCGGACGACTGGAGACGCCCGAGCCACAGCTCGATATGGCCTTCGCCCTGCAGAAGCTGCACGTCCTGGAGACTCCCATCGAAACCTGCAAGGGCCTCATCACCCACAATGGCAGCCTTACGTATTCGCCCGGCGTCTGGGCCAATGATCCCGTGGAGTATTCGAGTCCGCTTTTCCCCTTCTTTGGCGACCCTGAATTGAATCGCGCGAGCATGGGCATGTATCGTATCTGGCAGGATTTCTGCCGCACAAACGGCATCGTGCCGTTTCCTGGGTCCTTCGAGGGACCTGCACTGAAATTGACGCAACGCGAACGCGGCGATGATGCGATGGTGCTCTACGGCTTGTCAAAATTTTTGCTCTTCCAAGGTGATCGCGCTGCAGCAGAGGAGATGTGGCCGTTGATCGAGTATAGCGCTGCCTCGGTGCTCAGTCACACCACGACCAATGGCATTGTCGCTTCACATACAGACGAGATGGAAGGCCGTTACCCGACGGGCAAAGCCAACCTCAGCACGTCGGCGCTTGCGTACGGTGGCTATTGTTTAGCGGCGCGGCTGGCGCAGTCATTAGACAAGCCAATGACGGCGGAATTTGATCAGCGTGCCGCGACCCTGCGCAAGGGCATTGAAGCCTATTTCGGCGCGGAGGTTGAGGGCTTCAAGACCTATCGCTACTACGCGGGAAACACCACGCTACGCGGGTGGATCCTGCTGCCGCTTGCGATGGGTATCACCGAGCGCCAAGACGCCACGGTTGCCGCGCTGACCTCCGATAAGCTCTGGCCCCACCGTCTTGCTGGCGCAGATATTCTTGCCGAATCCACCCGTGCGACGGAGTGGGGACGCGAAACGTATTATGCCTTGCGCACACTGTTCAAGGCTGGCCGCACTGAGGAGGCGATCGATCTGACACGCCGCGTGGTCAAGGCGCAGATTTTCGGAGCCAGAGGCCCTTATCCGGATGAGGACGCCATCGATATGCTCTGCCCGGGATCGCTTTATCCGCGCGTTTTCACTGAAGGCATGTTCGGCATCGTGCCCACGGGCCTGAATTCTTTCGAGTGTACACCGTGGCTGCCGAAAGACTGGCCAAAGATGGCGTTGCGTGACGTGCGCGCTTTCGGACGTGCATGGGACCTGCTGGTCGAACGTGATGGAGCCCTGCAGAAAGTGACGGTGAGCGAAGGAGGCAAGGTACTTCTCACGGCATCCGGG
>CAZXVN010000149.1:0-16456 GCA_964643945.1 uncultured Lentisphaeraceae bacterium
ACAGGTTCCCGCCCACCGGCTTCCCGTTGACGGTGACCTCGCAGAGGTTGTCCGCCGTGACCAGAAGATCCGCAGACGCGATGCTCGCCCGCTCTGTCACGGCTACCCCCGCGCGAAAATAGCAGACCCCTTCCGGCAACGAAGCCAGCGGCGTCCCGGGCTTCGGAACACACCAAATCCATTTCGCGCCGGACCAGTCCGGCGGAACGACCTCGGCCGGCCACGCCGCACACGCCCACGCCACAACCGCCGCCGAACATAACCCCGCACGTCTCATGATCATTCTGAAGTCCCCCGACCTGAATGAAATTCCCCGACCTGATTGTCTTTGCACGCATGAACATACAGGGCCGCACCCTTTCTGACAATACAGAATTCACGCACCTTCATGAATCGCGCCAACTGTCTATTGAAAATAACCGCTACCCAATTCGTAAAGCACGATGTAAAATTGCCTGCGACAAACGTAAAAGGACAACACAACCGTGCCTCACATTTCATTCACCTATTCGCGCGTGACGGCGGACCCGGCCCAATACGGCCACGGAATCGCGTTCAGCGCGCTGAGCAAGGCTGAGTTCGCCACGTTCAACCCCGCTGTGCTCGGATTGGGCGACCTGTCGTGTGACAGCAAGAACATGCAGGCGTTGGCGGCCTTCTTCGATCTGGAAGGGTTCACCGATTTCTGCGGACAGGTCGATCCCCATCTTGTGATTCCAGAATTTCTAACGCGCTATCTGAATTGGCTGTTCCAGGCCCTCGCCGAGGAGTTCCGCGAAAGCACGGATGCGGACACTGTGAAGCTCTGGGGATGCCTGCCCTTTTACGTGAAGTTCATGGGCGACGGGATCCTTTTTCTCTGGGACACAGACCGATGCAACGGGTTCACTGGCAAGGTGAACATCGCGAACAGCCTTCTGACCATCACGGACGCGTACACGAGACATTTTCTTGTGGATATCCGCAAGGCCGTCAGCAACCCGCCGAAGATACTGCGCTGCGGCATCGCCTTGGGCCAAATCACCTCGATCGGCGGCGGGGCCGACTATGTGGGCCCCTGTATCAACGTGGCCTCGCGCCTGCAGAAACTCAGCAGCCTCTCGTTTGCCGTTTCCCGGCGCGGGTTCGATCTCAGCGAATCGCCTGCTTCTGAGGGGCAGCTCCGCTCGTTCCTCGTGCTCAAGCAGACTGAACTCCGGGGCATCGGCCTGGAGGAACTGGTCTACATCCGCAAAGACGAGTTCGCCACTCTGAGCGCAAGTGAGAAAAAAGAGCTTAGAGACCCTTGATCAGGGTGTGGCCGCAAGGGCGGCGGGGCGCTCGCGGATCCAAAGGTCTTGAGCGCGGGGCTGGGTGCCCGCGCCCCACACGGCGTCTAATTCACACGAATAGTCGGACGCGCTGCGCACCGTCGCGGCCCCGACCTCCTGTTCCGTAAAATCATCAGGCACTTTCTTGTCCCGCAGCGTCCGGGAAAGAATGCTGAATGAAAGGCCCGCGCGAACCCCCTGACAGGTGCCGAGGCCCGCGCGTAGCCGTGTGTCTTCCACGCCCGTGACAGGGGCGAGGAGTGGCTTGAGTGTGGTCACCCGTTCCGCGATACGGCTGGCCAGATCCGCGCAGACCTTCTCCTGATCCTCGTCCGCTTTGCACATGGCCGTGAAAGACGCGAGCACCTGCGTCGTCTCGGTATCGACCAGACGCAAGAAAAGCTTGTCGCCTTGCCCGGAGGGAAGCACATCGCCCAACAACAGCAGGCTGGCGGGCAGCAGTTTTCCGATCGCCAGACGCGAGCGCGGATCGGCCAGATCGGACACGCCCAGGTTTTGCTCCTGCAGGAGGGTTTCCAGCGCCTCACGTTCAATGACCTTCAGACCCGCGCACGTCTCCAGCTCCGCGCGCAATGCGATGCGGTACAACAGCGCGACACCCTCCGCCGCCGGATTCCCGTCCGCTGGCAGAACAGGCCCCAGACACGCGATCACACGCGGACGCGCTCCAGAAGCCTTGCCCGAGTCCGCCGCTGTTGCGGCCTCTTTGCCCTTCGTCTCAATCTGTTCAATCAGCTTCCGCAGATCGTCGCGGCCCTCCTGCTTCTGACTGCGCGCAATGTAGTCAGCCACGGTGAGCGCCAAGTGATCCTGAGCATTCTGCTGAAGCACCGTCGAGATCAGGTTGCTGGCCGCTTTGGGCGCGCCCGCACGGGTCAATGCGACCGCGCTGCGGATGGCCGTCTGGCGCGATGTCGCATCGGACGCCTGATCCGGTCCGCGCGTATCGGTTTCGGACAAGGCCCCAGCTGTCTGGGGCATGAACGCGCTCTGCAGCACACCGGCTTTCTGGCGCACAAACACGAACTCGCCGCCTGCATGGCCGCTGACCGGAAGCGGCCCCATCTGCACCATCTGGCCTGTGAGGGCTGCCACACGCTCGCGCAACGCGGAGCCGAGATCGTTTGCCGAGAAAACGCTCCGGTCGCTATGTTCAAGATAGTTGATGACCTGCTGGGCGAACACGCTGTGCCCGGCACCGCTGTCCAGCACAGGCTCGAGGCCCCCGCTGGTGATCAGATAGCGGGAAGGTTTCGCGATGGCCCGCCCATACCACGCCTGATTGTTGAGTGTGCTCAACGGCTCGTCGCCACGGAACAGCGAGCCGCTGTAGCAGGCGTCGGACAAGACCAGAACATGCCGGGCTCGCGAAGCGCTGATAAGCCGTGTAAGGGTCGAGTTCCAGAGCCAGTCTTCTTTGGCCTGGCGCCCGCCGACGGCTTTGCGGGCATCGGCCGGTATCCAATAACCTTCCTGAAGTTTATCGTCAAAATAGCCATGGCCGGCAAAGTAGATCAAATCCGCCCCGTCGGCACCCGTGGTCGCAAGTTCATCCAGCGCATTCAGGATCGCCGCCCGCGTAGCCTCGCCGTCGAGCAGCGTCTGGACTTTGAATCCGTAGTCCGAGGCGAGCGTGCGGGCAATCGCCTCAGCATCCGCACGGGCCGAATTGAGTATCTGCCAGCCTTCTCCGCCCGCCTGCTGATACTGGTTCACCCCGATCACCAGAGCCCGGTAGGACGGCAGTGTTGCGGAACGTTCGCCTTCGCCTCTCACCCGCGCCGTGCCGGACACGCCTTCCGGCCGGGGTGCCGACACCTGCCTGTTGAGCCCCCACAGGATTCCAAGCGTAACAACAACGACAAGCCCTGCCAGGAGAGCGAAGGCCTGCCATAAACGAAACCGCGGGCCTGTGTGCACGTCGGTGACCGACAGGCGCAGAGCCTGAGAGGGCGCCTTCCTGAGCGTCGGCGGGACAAGTCCTGTCCGGTTGACCTTATAGGGGTTGACCCCGTCCGTTGGCGGAAGCGCAGGCCCTTTGTCGGAATTGTTATCGGGTGTAGACATGGTAACCTTCTTTCACGATTGCAACGGCCGTCGAATTGATAATGCGGGCCGTACTGGTGTTCTGTTGGAGCCTTTCCATCTGTAACTGAACAGGCTGCCCTTCGGCTTTGCACACCTGCCCGGCAACAACGCCGTCGTCATCCGCGGCGCTGAAAACCAGGAACCGGCTGTTTTCCGTGGCGCCGTCCTGCCGCCCGATGTTCAGCGTGACCAGTGAACCTTGTCGGCGCAACACTGCGCCGGAGACCAGCGGAAAACCCTGTTCGACTTTGAGCACCAACCCCGAGACCGCATCGTCGAGGCCAGCCTCCTGATCAGGGCTGTAGACATCGCTGGCGAAGACGACTTCGCCACGGCCGGTCTCGACCGCCTTCAGATAAACCGTAAGTCCTCTGGCCTCGGTATAAATCTTACCCATCAGCAACAGCTCCGCCGGAACCATCTTGCCGATGCGAAGAGCGGATGAAGGATCCGCCAGATCGGAGACGCTGAGCCCCTGCTCACGCAACACGAAATCCCACCCCTCGTTACGTTCCAACAGGCGGAAGCGCACAGGTGTGCGCAGCAGTTCGGCTTCCATGAAACGTTTCACACGTACGCCCACCGTGCCTGTCTCAACCGGCGTGAGCGGCGGCACGCCCACGCTGAGGCGCAGGCTGTCATCCAAATGCTCAGGGCGCAAACACACCACGGTCAGGGCTTCGGACGTACGGTTGCCGGAGCGGTCCGTCGCGACAATATCAAACCGGTTCGTGCCCGGATCAAGCGGGATTCGGCGCGCGAAATAGGTGCGTATCGAGCCCTGGTCCTGCTGGGCGAGAAGGTCCTCGCCGTTGATCGTCACGCTAGCCAATCCCCCGCCATCGGCGGCGGTGCCGTCCACAAAGAACTCCTCCGTGAAAACCCGCGTCAGCGGTTGGCAGCCCCGCAGAGAGAGGGAGGGCCGCAAACGGTCGCCTGTCGGCACGGGCGCCGTTTGCGACGCCAGGCGCACAGCGACCTCGTGATCGGAGCAGCGCGAGGCCCGCGCCCACGCATCCATCCGGTCGAGCACCGTCGCATACGGTGAAAGGACTGCCCCGTTCACAGCGAACACACCCATCGCCGGCAGGCCGGCGGCCGGCGGCCGAGACGGGCGCGGAACCTCTGCAAGGCGTAGCACCGCACGCTCCTGAAAAGCCGCCTGTGCGAGTACGGTCGCAGTCAACGGGCATTCGAGTCCGTTTCCGGCGAGATCGGCGGCCTTCAGGGTGGCGCCTGTCAAAGGCACATGCAGGGAAACGGGAACCTCCTCAGAGGCGCGTTCACCCGCATGGCGGAAGACGCTCTTTGTTCCAAGCGCGATCTCAGCAATCCCGAACTCGTCGCGGCAGACGCCCTCGACGAGCCACTCGCTCCCTTGGGCGATGACGCGTCGCACCAGAAAGCGCGGCGCCTGCCAGTCCGCGATCCGCACCACTTTCCGAACGGCACGTTGCCCCAGCAGATCCTCGGCCTCGACCGGCACAACGTTGGTGCCAGCCGCCAAAGCGACACGCCGCTTGAAAGGAAAAGACGCTGCCGCCAGCTCAATGAATTCCGGATGTCCGCCAACCGTCAGATGACGGATGCGGCCGGCACCGGTGGCCGTGCCGTTCAGTACACACGCGCGGTCCCGCGTGTAAGCCACCTCCTCGCCGTTGTCGAGCCGGAGCTGAGGCGCGGGAATCACGAGGCCGGCCATCTGTTGCCTGAGAGCGAGGTTGAGATAGTGTTTCGCCCGCCCAGAGGGTTCCTGCCGCAGGGAAAGCTCCAGATAATGGATCGCCTGTGTGACATCGCTGCGCTCATACAGGCACACGCCGAGTTCGCGGTTGGGGAAATACCCCTCAACAAAGTGAAGGCCGTAGGTGCGGGCACGCCACATGTCGTGTGTGTTGCCGAACTTAGCCCCGGGAACCAAGCCCAAACAGCGCTGGAAATCGGCCTGCGCCTCTTCCACCCGGTTTTGCTTGAGCAGGTACGTTCCGCGACCGTAATAATTCCACCAGTTGTGATGATAGAGCTGGCCGGTCTCTTCTTCCGGCGCCGGCAGAACGCAACCGGACCATGTCAAAAGCAATCCGGCAAGAAGGGCGCCGGCGTACGAGGGCCGCAAGAGTGTGAACGCAAACAGATGCTGTTGCCGCACGCTCATGGCTGGCCCTCCACCTGCTCAGAAGACGCCGCAAGCGTCTCGGCGATCCGAACAGCGGACGCATCCGCCTGAGACAAGAAAGCCTGCACCCCCGAGTAGTCGCCGCCCCACTCGCCGACCACCTGGCCGCCGTGCTGCCGCGCCGTCACGGCGACGGAAAAGGCGCCGTGACGCAACACCTGAAGACGGAAAGACAAAGTCGTGCTTGGAACCTTCGTCTGATGGGCCTCGATGGCTTTATCCAGTGCGGCGCGCAACGCCGCTTGGCAGAGCGCAGCCACGGCGGGTGTGACCGCAGCAGGCTCGGATGAACGCCCCCCCCCGCGGAACGTCAGGGGGGTAAAGACCGGCTCCGCCCAACGTGCCCCGCCGGGTGCGCGTAAGGCAGGAGACACCACCAGGACGAGCGCGGCGGCGGCAGCCAAACCGGCAACGCCGACCCCGGCGCGCCTTAAAAAGACGGACCCTTTCACAAACGGACGTGCGGCACGCGTTGCCTGAACGGCCGCGGCCTGCTCGCGTTCCCAAGCGGCCAGAACCTGCCCGGCAATGGCCTCGTCGGACGCCTCATCCGTGCCGAGCGCCGGAAGAGTTGCGCGGAGCATGCCATCCAACTGACGCGCAGACTCATAGCGGCTGTGCAGGTCGGCATCACGAGCCATCTCCTGTTCCAACGCGTTCCGCGCGCCGATGTCGAGTTCGCCATGTACGTATCCCCAGATCGCTTCGCTTGAATTGGATTCGTTCGCTTTCACGTTGCCTCCTCCGTCGGCGGCCCATCAGACGGTGGTCCCCGATGCTCGTTCCTGTTTGTACAGTCGTCTGACACGGGCACTTCTTCCCAGAAAAAACATGAACCTTGACAAGAGCGGGGTGACCTTACCGAATAATCCCGGGAACGCCACGCGCCAGCGCGGCCTCTCCTGCCCCGAAGCAAGCGGGCAATGGCGGAAAGGGCCGGCGGCGAACCGGATTACCTCGCGCCTACCTCGCGACCTCCGTCTGCTTCAGCAGTTCCCGGAGTTTATCGAGGCAACGCGAAAGACGGCTTCCCACGGTATTGACGGCGACACCTTGACGAAGCGCAATCTCGCGATACGAGAGGCCTTCGACATAGAACTGCCGGATGAGAGTCTGGCTCGGCTCATCCATGCGGGCCAGCGCCGAACGCAGCACGGCGGCACGCTCGGCACGCTGCAACGTGGCGACAGGGTCGAATTCGGGACCCGCCGCCACATCCACATCCTCCCACTCGCCGTCCTCATTCCAGTGGCCGAGGGGAACGAGACGGTTCTGCTCGCGTAACTGCTTGCGGAGCATGTCGATACAACGGTTGATACAGATCTTGCGTACAAACGCCTGCAGGGACTGTTCAGACTGCAGCCGCTCCATCGAATGCATGATCCCCATGCGAATCGCCTGTGCGACATCTTCGCGGGTATGGGGGTCGAAACGCCATTTCGGCCAGGCGACAACGGCGCGGATTGACCCGTCAAACTGCGCGAAAAAAGCGGTCCAGGCAGCTTCGTCGCCTGCCCGCAGAGCGTCCATCGCGAAACCTTCCGAAACGTCCGGCTCACTCACGCAAAGGTTCTCCACTCTTTCCGTCCAACTCCCAGGTGCCCCGTGGTCTGCCAAAATCATATCGGCCGCTACGCAATTCAGTCTCTACACGATAATCCGAATTGCATATAATCCGAATTACATTGAAATGATAAGGGTTTTTATGGGAAGAAGGAAGGACTTTCAAACGACATTACTGACAAAGGCACGAGTGGCGAGCATCGGGACATGTGACCCATGGCCGGTTTCGGCATAAACGATGCGACAACGTTCAGATCAGTGAGCAAGAGATGAGATCCCACACTACAAACAGGGGGAATCCCCTTTTGACAGGCAGCAAGGTCAGGCAGGCGCGCCGGGCGGCCGAGGTCGCGCTGGCGCTGCTGGCGGGCGTGCCGCCCCTGATCCGAGCAGAAAGCATAACCCTCTCGACAATGGCTGGCGACGTTCAGATCCCCTTGATCCATGTCGCTCCGGGTGGGTCGCTACTGACACCGAACGCACCCTCTACGCCCGCGTTCACGGCTCCGACGATTTTTTCCGCGCCACTCCCGAGTGGATCGGGCGCACGTGCCTTGGGCGTGGCAGGTGCTTTTACGGCCGTGGCTGACGACGCCACGGCGGCATCATGGAATCCGGCTGGACTGACTCAGCTCGAACACCCCGAGATTTCTTTTGCCTACCGTCTTAAGCACGAGGACAACCTGCACTGGTCTCGCAACAAGGCCTACCGGGTCGGGGAAGACGACTACTCCGATAACGCCATCAACTACATGAGCGCCGTCATGCCGTTCCGCATGCTAGATCGTAATGCGGTCTTCTCCCTTAATTTCCAAGAGGTCTTCGATTTCTCACAACAGTTTCATGCGGACTTCACAGGTCGCACGTTGAGTCATGACCTGAGAACCCAAAGCAAGGACACCTCCAAAACGGTCCCGAACCACTACGACCTCGCCAACGGGTCTCTCGACGTGACGGAGTTCCTGACGACGCACAAGACCACCACACTGAACCAGACGCTGTCTTCAGCCACGCTCGGAAGACTGGATTTCGAACAGGAAGGTGGCGTTCAGGCGATCACACCCGCTTTCGCTTTTGAAGTGACTCCTAAACTCTCCTTCGGCGCAGCAGTCAACTTTTACCAGGAAGGTCTGCTGGGTTCTCCAAATATCCGCTCGCATACGCAGGCCCATTATTCCGGCAATATGGACAGTCAGGTGAACATCACGGATCAGCGTACGACGACCGGGACTTACCGATACGAAGGGGTATTAGACGTTGAACCGCCGGCACGTGACGTGCCGTTCGGCCCTGTGGATGGTGTCCTGCCGCCATACTCGACGACCGAAACGAGTCAGGAACTGACGCGGCTAAACTACGAAGGTTCCTATGATGTAGAAGACCAGATCGACGGTTTCCGCGGCATCAACGCCACCTTGGGCACACTCTGGAACGTGTCAGAGAAACTCACGCTCGGCTTCTGTCTGGATTTGCCGTGGACCGCACACGCCCATCAAACAAAAACCGTCCGCACCAACGTCGCTGTCCAAGATGAGGCCGGAACGAGCGTGTCGAGTCACACGCGCGACTCGAAGGATGTGACCTTCGACTTTCCCCTGTATTGGGCAGCGGGCTCGGTGTGGCACTGGAACAACCGGCTCTCCACCTCGTTCGACGTCAGTCAGACCCGCTGGTCCGATTACGCGTTCCAGGCAGACGGCGAACCCAAGATCAACCCGCTGGACGGCTCGCTTTATGGCGAGCGCCCCGTAGACGACTGCTGGGCGCTGCGGACAGGCACCGAGTACCTGTGGGTTCTGTCCAAAACGGAGATCCCGCTCCGAGGGGGTCTGTCATGGGAACAGCGGCCGGCCGTGAACCGCCCCGACGAGTACTACGGCATCAGCCTGGGCTCGGGCCTTTCGATCGGCAAAGGCCCCAACAAGGTCATCATTGATGTGGCCTATATTTACTCTTGGGGCAACAACGTGATGGGCACGCTGGTGCCAGGACAGGAAGGAACCTTGGATACGGACGTGAAGCGGCATGACATCTACGTCTCGTGCATCTATCACTTCTAAACAGCTGCCCGTTGGCGGTGCAGGCGGAGCGGCATAAAATGCGGCAACTCTTTTGATGGAGCCAAGCATGACCCGAACAGGAACATGGTTGAAAGCAAGCGGTCTCATCGGGTGCCTGATGGTACTGGGGATGAGCACGTATGCCCGCGCCTCCGAGCAGCGCCCCGAGGAATCGACAGCCGAGTTGATCCGCCGCGGAACCACAGCCGAAAAAACTCGGCGCAACGCCGACGCCATCACCGCGTATGAGGAACTCTTGCGTCGCGACACGTCTTTCGAAGCGGTGGTTGCCCCACGGCTCGTAAACCTTTACATCGACGGCGGACAGTCCGCTGCCGCGCTTTCCTGGGCCGCACGCGTGTCGTGCCGTCAACCGGATCCGAAAGCCTATCTGGCCGGCGTGCATGCGCGGCTGGGCCAGTGGAAAGAATCGGAGCTGATCCTGCGCCAGTCCCTTCGCGAAGAGCGTGAGCCCCGCAAACGCCTGCCTCTGATGTGGCAGTTGGCGGATGCCCAGGAGGGCCAGGGCGATGGCGAGTCCGCCCTCGCAACGCTGGCTGGCGCACGCGATGCGGCCCCAGATGACAGATTGCGGAAAACATCCGCGCAGCGGCTCAACGCGTTGCACCACCGGCTCGACGCGGCGCAAACCAAGCAGCCGCCGACGCGTGGCAAGCCCAAGGCAGAGGACACACCATGAAAATCAACAGCCCCTTCCGCCTGATCCGAATATCGCTGTTGCGACCTTGGGCAGTCGCGGCTACATGGTGGTGCCTCGGTCTGACCGCGCATCAAGCATTTGCCACTTCGTATTATGTGAATGACAACTCGACCAACAACGACCGTTACTGCACGGCCGTGGGTCTCGACAGTAATGACGGCACCACTTCGAACACGCCCGTCGCTTCTCTGAGCACGATTTTGCAGAGGCATACGCTAAGCGCCACAAACACGGTTTACATCGATGCGGGAACCTACAACTTGATGTCCAATGTTGTCATCGAAGCAGAACACAAAGGCTCGCCTGATGCGCCAATACGGATTATCGGAGCGCCGAACCACACCCTCCTGAAACGCAGCATGGAAGGCACCGACCGGTGCTGTCTGGAGATTCACGCCGACCACATCCGCGTCGAAGGATTGACCTGTATGGCGGCCGACACGGGTATCTCGATCGACGCCTCCCAGGCCCGTCACGTCCAGCTCGTCGGCAACACCTGCAGCAGCAACACCGTACTCGGTATCGAGGTAAAACCCTACGACAACACTTACTCCGGCTCGGACGACGAATACCAGATCCTCCAGAACGTCGTCGTCAACAACGGCGCCGGCCTCTTCTTGCAGGGCAGTGCCAACGTGTCCAACAGCCTCGCCGTTTTCATCATTGAAAACAACACCCTCTGCAACGGCGGCGACGGCGTCAGGATCCTGAACGCCAACCGCCTTGGAAAGCGTACAAATTTCCTGAAGAACAACATCATTGAAACCGCGAGCGCGCAGGCTGCCTGCATGGTGGCCTTGCCGGGTTCGCTTCACTATTCGGACTTCAACAACCTGCGTGCCCGCCCCGACGGCTGCGTGGTAAGATGGGAGAATCAGGCCCGCTCCTACGCCACTCTGGCCGATTGGCAACAGCAGAACGTCGCCAGCGGAAAGGACAAGCACAGCCTCTCGCTTAACTGCCAGTTCGTGAATGCAGCGGCAGGCAACTTCCGGCCCACGCAGAACTCGCCGTGCGTGGACGCTGGCGTCAACAGCTTCTGGATGTTTGACACCGCCGATGCCGACGGCAACCCGCGCATATCCGCCAACACGTGCGATATCGGCGCCTACGAGCTGCATGTGAAGGCCTCTGTCCAACTCTTCCTGCAAGGCCCCTACCTCTCTGGCATGAACCAGATGAGGACTGCGCTGGCCGAGGCCGGCGCACTGCCGCACACATCACCGTACGCCGACGACCCGCGCATCGCAGCAACCCTCCCCTCCGGCGTCACCGATTGGGTGCTTGTGCAGTTCCGTCAATTCACCAACGGGCCCGCACTCCACTCCCGCAGCGCGTTCCTTCGCTCCGACGGATGGATTGTGGACGATGCCGGCAAGACCAACCTCGACGTGAATCTGCCGCCCACCAACACGTACTACGTGGTCGTCAAACACCGCAACCATCTGGCCGCCATGTCTTCGGAGGCTGTCCTTTTCACTAACCAGTCGCTGAACTACGACTTCACGCGGAATCCCTCCGCCTACTTCGGCGGCCCGAGCGGCTGCGTAACGGTCGGCACAAACTGGGCGCTCCGCGCCGGTGATGCCGACGGTGACGGCACCGTGCTTACCGTCGACCAGACCCTCTGGACTTCACAGATCAACGTCAGTGGCTACCGCCGCGCCGATCTGAATCTCGACGGTACGGTCACGATTGGCGACCGAAACTTCATCCTGGAAAACCCTAATGTCATATCTCCCGTTCCGCATCCAGAGACCATGCTGCAGCCCGCCCTGCGGATCACCCCTTCTTACAAAACCGTAGCCAAAAACGAGTCCTTCGTGCTCTCGGGCTTACCCAGCACCTTCGCGACCGCCTCCACCACAGGATCCGGCTCGCCCTCCAACACACGCATCATCACGCTCTCCGGTTCGTCCGCCACCGAAAATCTCAACTGGGGCTTTGTCACGAACGGCAGCGGGGCCTTCGTCGCATCATCCGACCTGTCCAACACGACCCTTTACACCGCCGGCAACACGGCCGACCGCACAGATGTCTTAGAGGCCTGGAACACCAACGACGCGCTCGGCCGCGCCTACCTGAACATTATCAGCACGCAAGCCGTCGCCATGGCCGGCCAATCGATCATCATCGCAGGCCGCAGCTCCCCCAGCGACACGCTCTGGCCCACCACCGACTATCTGGCCGACAACGCCTACACGACCCTGCGTTACCGCGGTTTTTCCAAGGAAAACATCCGTTACCTCAGCCCTGACCCTTTGCAAGATGTCGATGGCAACGGATCACTTGACGACATCGACGGCGCGTCGACGCTCGCGAACGCGGCCGGACTTTTTACCAACAGCGTCGCGGGAACCGACCGCCTGTTCGTCTATCTGGTCGACCACGGCGGCAGCGTTTCCGGCAACGGCTACTTCCGCCTCAGCGGCACGGATACCATCACCGCCACGCAACTCGACTCTTGGCTCGATACCCTTCAGAACACCCATACCAACACCCATGTGACCGTCCTGCTCGACTTCTGCTACGCCGGAAGTTTCCTGCAGGCGCTCACTTACTCAGGCCCGGCCACACGCATTGTGATCGCCGCCTGCGGCACCAACCAGCCCAGCTATTTTGTGGCTGGCGGACTGGTGAGCTTCTCGGGGGCCTTCTTCTCAGGCGTCATGCTGGGGTACAACGTCGAGGACTGCTTCAACATGGCCCAAAGCGCCATGTCAACCTATCAGGCCGCGCTGCTCGACGACGACCAAGACGGTTTTTACACCGCTGCCGACGGGCCCCGGGCAAACATAACCTACATCGGCCCGACCTCCGTCGCGTCCGGCAACGCGCCGCAGATCGGCGAGGTGTGCGGCAACCAGGTGCTTACCGACGAGACTTCCGCGATGCTCTGGATCGGCAGCGTCTCCTCCCTCCACCCGGTCACGCAAGCGTGGTGCCTGATCGTTCCGCCCGGACACAACCCCGACCCCGACGTTCCTGTGACCGACCTGCCGCAACTGAATCTCTCCTATAATGAAGACGACGGACGTTACACCGTCACTTACGCCGGCTTTACGAATGCTGGCACCTACAACGTCACCTTCTACGTGCAGGACGAAGAGGGCAACGTCTCCACGCCCCGCTCGTCTTACATCGCGCAGATCGGCTACGACGACCGCGTGATTCTTGTGGCAGCCGGTGATACCAACAGCGTGTCGTGGTCCGCCATCAACTACCTCTCCCAGCTCGCCTACGCCACGTTCCGGCTGCGCCTTTTTACTCCCGACCATATCCGCTATCTGTCTTCGGACACGTTCCAAGACCTGGACAACGACGGGACCAACGATGTGGCAGGCGCGGCGACGCTCGCCAGCCTGCACGCGTCTTTGACGGCATGGGCCACAAACAACCCGACTGATCGGCTGACACTCTACGTGATCGGCGAGGGTGTACAAAACACGCTGCGCCTCAACGGCTCGGAATCCCTGACCACCAACGTCCTTGCGGCGTGGGTTCACGACTTCCAAACCGCGAACCCGGTGCCTGTCAATATCGTGCTCGACTTCTCCGGCGCCGGGGCCTTCCTGCCCGCGCTGGCCGACCCGCAACTCGCGGCGGACAGCCCCGAGGCTACCCGCATCGCCATCGCCAGCGCGCGCGCAGGCCGCGAGGCGCTCTTTTCAAACGGCGGCACGGTCAGCTTCTCGCAGTACCTGCTCTCCGGCGTGATCTCCGGCAAGACGTTTGGCGACGCCTACACAGCCGCGCGCCGGGCCATCCGGCGCGTTTCCGGCAGTGCCTGCCAGCGGGCGCAGATCGACGATAATCTGAACGGCATTGCGAATGAGAAAGACATGGACGGCCTGCTGGCGGATGAAACCTATCTGGGATCAGCCTTCGTGACCGGAGCGGACGAACCGGTCATTGGCGCGGTCATTCCGCCGACGGTCCAGCCGGTCGGCATGCCCATCACCCTTTGGGCAAGTGAAGTCGCCGGCATGTACCCCATCTCGAACGTCTGGTGCGTGGTCACACCGCCCGGCTTCAGCGGAACCAATTACCTGTTGACGCTGGATCTTGCTTGGAACGGGCCTTCCAACCGCTACGAAGTCAGTTATGCCGATTTCGTCCTGCCCGGCACCTATGCGCTCACTTTCTATGCGCAGGATTCCGTCGGCGCAATTTCAGATCCCGCGCAGTCGGAAATCATTCTGAGCGATGGTTCGACCCCCGTGCCATCGGACATCATCCTGAGCGATGGATATGAACCGGATGACTCCCCTGCACAGGCGTCGCTCTACGACGGAATGCACCAGCTCCACAGTTTCCACACTGCGTCCGATGAGGACTGGGTGCGCTTCTTCCTTGTCACTAATTTCACTTACGACATCGAAACCTACTACACCAGCGAAAACCTGGATACGGTGCTCACTCTCTACCGCGAACGTCCGGACGGGTTGCTGGAGCCTCTGGACACCATCGACGAGGAGGGCCGCGATCAAGGTGAATATTCGGGTCTGGATTTCCCCGCATCCGGCTGGTACTGGGCGCAGATTACGCCCTGCTCCGGCAGCACGAACAGCATCGGTTACTACACATTCCGCGTCGACATCCCGATGGCCGAGCTCAACTCGCTGATCGTGCTCGGCATCGATGATGTCTACGCCGGTGCGCTTCCTAGCAACGCGACCGTCACCGTTTCGGGACAAGGCGCCAAGTTTTTCAGCGGCTCCACCAGTGTCGTGTTCACGGGACTCACGAACGGCACATATCTGGTCAACGTGCCCACGCCGACCAACTTCTTCCCGCGCGAGGATCCCGCCATCCCGAATCAGGTGCCGAGCCTGACCAACCTCTACTACGCAAACCCGCGCACGGTGGCCGTCTCGGGCGGCTGGCGCATGGCCGGTTTTGAGCTGCTCTCCTCGGTCAGCGTCACATCAGGCATCGTGCGCGACGCCTGGACGCACGCGTTTCTCGAAAACGCCCAGATCACCTTCACGGCGGCCAGCGGCAGCCTGACGGGCACTGTTGTGGAGGGCAGCGTCATCCTGACGAGCTACCACACGGACTGGCGCAGCGCGGTCGACGGGCGGTTACCGCCGGCCATGATGCTCGGCGCGTGCAATTGGAATCTCGCCGTTTCGCTGGCGGGCTATCAGACTTACGTACGCAACAGTGCGATCAGCAACGTCCCAGCCGGCGCGAGACTCGACCTCGGCACCACCTACCTCGTGCCGACAGACACCAACACCAACCATGTCGCGGACGCTTGGGAATCCTTCTACTTCCCCGGCGGCATGAACCCCACGCAAGACAGCGACAGTGATGAACTCGACAACCGTTCCGAGTATCTGTGCGGGACCGACCCCACCGCCAGCAACAGCGTCCTGCGCTTCCTCGCGGCGACCAACGACGCGGGCGTGTTCAGCCTGACGTGGAGCGCGGCCGGCGGCCGCAGTTACCAGATCCTCTCAGTGACCTCGCTGCTCGATTCCGCCTCGACTGACACCAATGGCCCGTGGGAAGCCGCCTACAATCAGGCAGCCCTGCAATGGGCGGACACGAACGCGCCCCTTCACAAAGCCAGGTTCTACCGCGTCCGCCTCAACGAGCCATAAAAAGCGATGGAGGGTTTCTTCATGTTCATTAAGAGAGATGGCAGACAGATTGACACCATCAGGCTTTTCGACTCCCTGATCGAAAACTTTCCCGACATGATCCATTCAGTGGATGAAAACGGCAACATCGTCTACGTCAACCGCATGGCCACGCAACTGCTCGGTTACACAGCGGACGAACTCCGCGCCATGAACATCCGCCAACTCTATCCGCCCGAGATTTTTGATGTGATCGAGAAGGGCTTCCAAGAGGTCAAGCAGACTGGCGAGAAACATATCGAAAGCCTGTTTATGGCCCATGACGGCACACGTATCCCCATCGAAATCCGGACGTTAGTGCTCCGTGACGACCGCGGTGCGTTCGCTCAAACTTTTTCCATCTCGCGCGACCTCCGCAAGCTGAAAGCGATGCAGGAAAGCCTGGTCCACGCGGGTCGACTTGCCGCCATCGGCGAACTTGCAGCGGGTGTGGTTCACGATCTCAACAACCCGCTGACCGCCGTCATTCTGGCCTCCACCGTGATGAAGTCGCTGGCCGACAGCCCCAACCTTGCTTCAGAAGAGATGCGCGAACAGACGTTACAGTTCTGCGAAACGATCAGCGAGTCCGCCGAAACGATGGAGCACCTGACGACGCGCCTGCGCGACTTCGCTCGCAACGTCAAGGAGCAACACGCGCCGCTGGATCTGTTTGACCCCATCCACGATGCCCTGTTCATCCTCGCTCACCGCATCAAATCCAATCAGATTCAGGTGCGCTGCCCGTTCGTCAAAGCCAAACACTGGATTCTCGGCGACCGCAACCAGATCGAACAGGTCTTCCTCAACCTTTTTGCCAACGCCTGCGACGCCATGGCGCAGAGCACGGTGCGCGAACTGACCGTGGACATCACCCAAGATGTCGCGGG
>CAZXVN010000150.1:0-5272 GCA_964643945.1 uncultured Lentisphaeraceae bacterium
GTCAGGGACCCGCCCTTGAACGAGACGAGTTGGTCGAGCGCCGAGAGGGCATCGCGCATGCCGCCCTCGGCCCCGCGCGCCACAGCCAGCAGCGCATCCCCGTCGATCGTGATCCGCTCCGCCTCGCAGATCTGGCGCAAGCGCTCGACGATCAGCGGCGTCTGGATGCGGCGCAGGTCAAACCGCTGGCAACGCGAAATGATGGTCGGCAACACCTTGTCGCCTTCGGTCGTGGCAAAGATGAACTTCACGTGCGACGGCGGTTCCTCCAAGGTCTTCAGCAGCGCGTTGAACGCCGCCGTGGACAGCATGTGGACTTCGTCGATGATGATGATCTTGTAGGCGCCGCGCGTGGGGGCGAACTGCACCTGATCGCGCAGGTCGCGCACCTGATCCACGCCATTGTTCGAGGCCCCGTCGATCTCCAGCACGTCCAGCGCGTTGCCCGTCGCAATCTCGCGGCACATGCTGCATTCGCAACACGGTGAACTCGTCGGCCCCTTCTCGCAATTCAACGCCTTGGCGAAGATGCGCGCCAGCGAGGTTTTGCCGATGCCGCGCGGCCCAACAAACAGATAGGCATGCGCGACGCGCCCGGTCTCAATCGCGTTTTTCAGCGTGCGCGTGACATGCTCCTGCCCGACCACATCTTCAAAATGTTTGGGGCGCCATTTGCGTGCTAAGACTTCATAGGCCATAAGCGTTCATCAGTTTACCTGTTGCCTGGCCAGAATCAAAGGAAATCGTGGAAAAGTATTTGCCGCACAAGGCTTGTCAACAGCCGCCCGTCATGGTATCGTTACTCATCAATTTCATTCTTTTGAGGACGGAGTTCTATGCCGAGTGATGATGCCATTGAAGTCGTAGGAGTCGTAGTGAAGGTTCTTCCCGCCACCATGTACAAGGTGAAACTGGATAACGGTCATGAGGTGTTGGCTCATATCTCAGGCAAGATGCGCAAGTTCTTCATCAAGATCGCGGCAGGCGACAAAGTGACTTTGGAGATCTCGCCTTACGATTTGACCAAAGGCCGCATCATCTACCGTCACAAGACCTGATCTACACCGCCCTCGCCTCTAAATCATACTCCTCGCCACCGGTGATCTCCACACGCAAGAAATCGCCCGGTTTAGCCTGCCGCGGCACGCCGGTCACACAGGTCTCGCCGTCCACTTCCGGTGCCTGACGCGGCAACCGCCCGGTCCAGACATTCGTGCGCGACTGCCGCAACAACAGAACCGTATCGGACGTTCCCTTCAACGCGTCCGCCTGCTCTTGCACGAGGGTCTTCTGCAACGCCATCAACCGCTGGCAACGCTCCTCAGCAACTTCAGGCTCGGGCACACCATCCATCTCAAACGCAGGGGTCTCCTCCTCCGGCGAAAAGGCGAACACGCCGAGATGATCGAATCTGGCCTGAGCCACATACGCCATCAGATGCTCGAAGTGTTCCTCGGTCTCATGGGGAAAGCCCACCAGACAGGTCGTGCGCAACACGACCCCTGGCACAGCCTGACGCAGGCGCGCCGCCAAATCCTCAGTCGCCGCGACAGCCTTGCCGCGATTCATGGCCCGCAAAACGTCGGGGTGGCTGTGCTGCACCGGCAGATCCAGATATTTGCAAACGTGCCGCGCCGTGTTAAGAACCTCCAACACCTCTTCCGTCACACCCGCCGGATACCCGTAGAGCACGCGGAAACGGAAGTCGCCTTCCAGCGCGTCGATGCGCCGCATGAGTTCGGCGATGGACAGCTCGCCCTGCTTGTCTTGGCCGTAATGGAGCGAGTCTTGTGAAATCAGGTTGATCTCCCTGACTCCCGCCCGCACTATCCCGGCGGCTTCCTTCACAAGATCATCAGAGCCACGCGATCGGAAATGTCCACGGATATTCGGGATCGCACAGTAGGAGCAACGATGGTTACAGCCGTCCGCAATTTTCAGATAGGCGAACGGACCTCCTGTGAACAGCAACGAGGGATAGGTCGGACTATAAACCTTCACCGGCGCGCCCTTACCGGCAATCACGCCACACGGTTTGCCTGCCGCCACGCGCCGCACCACATCGGCGACCTGCTCCAACTCGTCGAGACCCAGGAACGCGTCCACATTCGGGAACGCCCGGCGCAGCCGCGCCTTGTAACGCTGTACCATACAGCCCGTCACGATCACCGCACGGCAACCGCCGGATGCCTTGTACTCACACGCGTTCAGGATCGCCTCGGCCGCCTCTTCGCGGGCGGCTTCGATAAACGAACAGGTGTTCACCAGAATCACATCCGCCTCTTCGGGCGAGGGTGCCAGAACGATCGCGCCGGACTTGAGATAACCCGCCATCACCTGCGAATCGACCAGATTCTTCGAACATCCGAGACTGACAAATCCGACTGAAATCTCCATACGCGCCTCACCCCTCGCTTCCCGCGCCTATTCCAAGACGTTGATCTTGATGTTGCGGTAAGAAACGCTGTCTTGATGGTCCTGCAACAAGATGTGCCCAGAAACCTGCTCGCCCCAGTTCGGGAATTTCTTGAACTTGCTCTTCGCAACCGCCGCGCGGAAAGCCTCAGAACCGCGCTCGAACTCCAGGACCTTCTCGCCGTTGAGCCAGTGCTCAACCTTCTTGCCCTTGCAGACGATCATCGCGGTGTTCCATTCGCCGAGAGGCTTCGGCTTCGCGTTGACGGCTGGCAGCACGTCGTAGAACGAGGCGACCTTGCGGTTGCCGTCGCGGCCGAGCGCCGCGTCGGGATGCGCCGCGTCCAGCACCTGGTACTCCAGCGTGGTGCCGCCGTTCACCTTGGAATCGAAAAGATATTTGATGCCGCTGTTTGCCGCAGGCGTCAGCCGGAAATCAGCCTTCAGCACAAAGTTGGTGTAGACGGCTTTCGTGATGATGTCGCCGCCCGCACCCCCGGCATTCTTCGGCAGCACGCTCAACACGCCATCCGCCAGGGTCCAGCCCGTTTCAGGAAAGGCTTCGCGGGCCGCGCTGCGCCATCCGGTCGCGCTCTGGCCGTCCCACAGCAGGCTCCAGCCCTCGCTTTTCTCCTGCTCGGTCAGCGTGTTCGCAGCCTGCCCGTCCGCGCCGGACACCGCCGCCACACCCAGCATCAAGCGCACCGCTAAAAACATCGTTTTCATCACACTTTCCTCCCTAGGGTTAACTCGTATTCAAAAATGTTCGCCACACGTACCCGTGTCAGAGTGAAACCACTAAAACACGAGCCGCACGTTCACCTGAGTCTGACTCATCACTTCGATCCGCACATCCTCACGGCCGGCCGCACGCAACGCCTGCCGCATGGTGTTGAGTGCCAGCACCGGGGTGTTGCACTCTTCGCTCAGATGCGCCAGCAAGAGCGTGTGCAACTGGTCGGAGAGCGACGCACACATCAGAGCCGCCGCATCGTCGTTCGAGAGGTGTCCGCTGCGTCCGGCGATGCGGGTCTTCAACGGCCACGGGCGCGTCGACTGCATCAACATGTCGTAATCGTGATTGCTCTCCAGAATCGCCGCGTGGCAATGCGAAAGCTTCGAGCAGATCAGCGGCGTGGCCTGACCCAGATCCGTCGCCAAACACAAGCGCGACACGCCGTCGTCAAACACAAATCCCACCGGGTCGGCCGCATCGTGCGAAACCGTAAAAGCCTCGATCCGCAGCCCGCCAATCTCAAAGGTGGAGGCGGTCTCGAAAATCTCCCACACGCACGCCAGTTTGGTGCAGCCCAATTCGATGCCGGCCGCAGTGCCCTCATTCGCAAAGATTCTCACAGGGTATTTCCGGCTAAACACCTCAAGGCCCCGGTAGTGATCGACGTGATCATGCGTGAACAGCACGGCCTGAATGGCTTCGGGCTCGATGCCCACCGCCTGCAGGCGCGCCACGATCTCGCGTGCGGACAGCCCGGCATCCACCAGAAGCGCGGTGCCTCCCCCCGACACGTAGATGCAGTTGCCCTTGCTCCCGCTCGCTAACACACAGACTTCCATACCTACGACGCACGCTTCAGCCCGGCACGTTGCCCAGATTGTTGTCCATGACCATCCGGTAATATTTGAGGAAACAGCCGATAACCTCAGCTTGACTGACGTCTGAGATGGGATAAGTCTGCGGATCGTCCTTAAACATGCTCTCGTACTTGATAAAGCGCTGACCGCGGTTGAGGCGGACTTCAGCCCGGGGCAAGATGCCGCTCTGCACGAAGTGCTTCATCACCCGGAAAGTGATTTCCTCCACATCACCCGCACGCACACTCAATGTCGCCGAGGCTGGCGCACGGCGCACCTGAGCGTCTCGCTCGTGTTTGCCGATCAGCTCTTCCGCAATTTCAGCAAGTGCCGGGATGGCCGTCGTATCGAGAAACGTCTCGAACAGGGCATTTTCCTGCTCCGCACGCGTCATCCGGGCTTTACCGCCCAAAATCCCGTTTAACTCATTCCGCCAATCCGCCATGATTACCCCCGTTATCGTTAATCGCGAGACACTTTAGCACACCCGAGGCCTTCTCGCAACTCGGGAGTGCGCAACTCGGGAGTGCGCGGGAGTGCGCCACAGGGGTGGGGCGGCATAAACCGCTCAACGACCCGGCCCCGGTGCGCGGGATTGTCCGCGACGAGGTTTCCCACGGGGATTTCATACCGCCATGCTTGATCCACCAACACGCCGGACCAGCAATTCTCATTATGGCCAAAAAGCGCCTCACTTGCTACAAGCGCGTAAAACGTGGGCGAATTCGTTTGTAGTGGGCCCGTAAGGGCCTTCCCGCAGTGCGCACCTTGTCATCATGAGAATTGCTGACACCGGACACCGCGGCATTGACGTGTTAGTTTTTTGCCCTTCACTTCGGTTTCCCCGGAACATACGCCGGCGGAAGTGTGGCATTCCATTTGTCCCAAGCCTTGTTCAGTGTATCTACGATCTCCGGCTTCTCCCCGGCGACATTATTCTTCTCCCCGATATCCTTGCTCAGCTCGTACAATTCCGGCTCACCTGGTTTGCCCTTAAAGCGCACCGCCTTCCATTGGTCGCGAACGATGGCGCATTGGCCGTTGAGTTTCCAGAACAGGTCGCCGTGCGGCGCGCCCTGCTTCTCGCCGCGCAGGTACGGCAGCACATTGAGTCCGTCGAGCTCCTTGGGCGGCACGGCGCCGGCCATGGCCGCAAACGTCGGCATGAAATCCAGCGAACTCACAGGCTCGGCGTATTCCTTGCCCGCTGGCAGCGTTCCCGGCCAGCGCCAGATGAAAGGCACACGCTGGCCGCCCTCGTAAA
>CAZXVN010000151.1:0-18283 GCA_964643945.1 uncultured Lentisphaeraceae bacterium
TCGGGAAATCTTGACATCATCACCTGTGCGGCGGTCCATCTCGCCGAAATGTTCGCGGGTAAGAAACAGGAGGGCGCACATGAATAAGCTTCGGTTTTTCGATGCCACGTTGCGCGACGGCTCACATGCGAATGCCCATCAGATTACCACCGGTTGTATCAGCAGTTATTGCCAGGCGATCGACGACGCAGGGCTGTACACGGTTGTGGTCGGTCACGGGAACGGGCTGGGGGCCAGTTCGCTTCAGGTCGGCCTCTCGCTACACACGGAAGAAGAGATGCTGGCGGCGGCGAAGCCCCATCTTAAAAAAACCCGCTTGGGTGTTTATCTGATTCCGGGGTTCGGCACCATTCATGATCATATCGCTCCCGCCATCGCCCAAGGTGTCCAGCTCGTGAAAGTCGGCTGCCACTGTACCGAAGCCGATGTCACCCGGCAACACATCGAATATGTCAGGGCCCATGAGGTCGAGGCTTACGGGGTTCTGATGATGTCCCATATGGCCGAACCGGAGCGCCTGTTGCTTGAGGCCAAAAAAATGGAGTCGTACGGCGCGCTCGGAGTCATCCTGATGGATTCGGCGGGTGCCCTGTTACCCAAGCAGGTCAGTGAACGTGTCAAGCGGATCGTTTCCGAATGCGGGCTCTGTGTCGGCTTTCACGCGCACAACAACATGAGCCTCGCTGTGGCCAACACGCTTGCGGCGATCGACGCAGGCGCCGCCATTGTCGACGGGACCCTGCGCGGGTTTGGGGCTGGCGCGGGAAACTGCCAGTTGGAAATACTCTGCGGCATCCTCCAGAAAATGAATGTCGACACCGGATTGGATTTTTACCGGTTGCTGGATGTGTGCGACATGATCGTCGCCTCTGACCTGCAAAAGAAGCCGACAGAAATCACCTCCCTCAGTCTGGTAGGCGGGCTTTCGGGCGTCTTCAGCGCGTTTACCGAGCACATCAAGAAAGCGGCGATCCGCTTTAACGTGGACCCGCGGGACATCTTTGTCGAACTCGGCAAGCGGAAAGTTGTCGGCGGACAAGAAGACATGATCGTCGACGTGGCCATGAACCTTGCGCAGCGGACGCGCAAGGACGACATCTCGTTTCTGATGGAATCCCTGCTTTAGTTTATTAACCTTTTGAGGTTTCATATGATTGTTTCCGACTATATCTTCGATTTTCTGCAACGCAAAGGCGTCGACACGGCCTTTATGGTTTCTGGCGGACAAGCCATGTTTCTGGTGGACTCGCTCGGTCGCCATCCCGCCATCAAAACCATCTGCACGCACCATGAGCAGTCCGCAGGCATGTCTGCCGACGCCTATGCCCGCCTCACCGGGAAACTCGGTGTGGCCCTCGTCACGGCAGGCCCCGGAAGCGTGAACATCGTCAACGGGCTGGTAGGCGGGTGGACAGACTCGGCCCCCATGATGGTCATCTCTGGGCAGTCCGCCCTGTCCTGCGTGAATTATCAGGCGAAAAGCGGTATCCGGCAATATGGGATACAGGGCATCTACATCCAGCCGTTCGTGGAAAAGGCGACGAAATTCTTTGTGACCGTCGACGACCCCGCAAAAATCCAATATTACATGGAGAAGGCTTACTATCTCGCAACCAGCGGACGCCCTGGCCCCGTCTGGATTGATGTGCCGCTGGACGTGCAGCGCATGGAGGTTCCGGAAAAGCTGCTGTCTCCGTACCACCCTGAAGCGAGCGCCGTGACGCCCGCCTTCACGCATGAGAAACTTTTAAAAACATGGGAACTGTTGAAGAAGGCCAAGCGCCCGCTCATCATTGCCGGACAGGGGGTGCGGATCGCCCAGGCTGCCCTTGAGTTGCGGAACCTGCTCGAAACGCTGAAGATCCCGCTGATCACCACCCGCCTCGGCATCGACCTCATCGAATCCGGGCACCCGCTCTATGTCGGACGTCCGGGCAACTACGGAGAACGCGCCGCCAATTTCGCTGTCCAGAACGCGGATTTCATTCTGGCGGTCGGAAGTCGCCTCTCGACCGCCTCTGTCGGTCACGACTCAACAAGTTTCGGGAAACATGCCGTGAAGGTCATGGTCGATATCGACCTCAAAGAACTCGACAAACCCGGCGTGCCCATTGACCTTAAGATCAACGGCGATGCGAAAGAGTTCATTGTGTCCTTGCTCGCTCTTGCCGATGCGGGCCAGATGCAGGATACGTCTTCCTGGGTCTCGCTGTGCAACGGCTGGAAGCGGGATTACCCGGTCGTCCTGCCCAGCTACAAGGAGGAGAAACCCGTCAACTCTTACTATTTCACGGAGCGGCTGTGTGAGAAGACCGGAAGCGATGATGTGGTGCTCGTCGACACAGGCTCGTGTTTTCATGTCGCCTGTCAGGTGTGGAAGGTGAAGAAAGGGCAGCGCTTTTTAACGACGGGCGGTCTGTCTTCGATGGGGTACTGGGTCGCAGGCATCGGCGCGTGCGCGGCCAACCATTATCGGCGGACCCTTGTCATCACAGGGGACGGCAGCCTCCAGATGAACCTCCAAGAGTTGGCGACGATCAAGCACCACAATCTGCCGATCAAAATCATCATCTTCAATAACAACGGTTACCTGCTGATCCGGCAGACACAGCGCAACTTCATGGAGGGCCGGCTGTTTGGCGAAGGTCCCGAAAGCGGGGTCTGGTGTCCCGACTCCTTGAAAATCGCAGAAGCCTACGGCATCAAGGGCGTGAGGATAGACTCGGTCGCTGACCTTGACGCGAAGATCGACGAGGTTCTGGCTCACGACGGCCCGGTCGTATGCGACGTGATGACCCCTGAATGGCAGCTGCTGATCCCGCGCGTTTCATCGGAGAAACTGCCTGACGGCAAGCTGGTCTCAAGAAAATATGAAGACATGTTCCCCTA
Source organism: uncultured Lentisphaeraceae bacterium (assembly GCA_964643945.1). Taxonomy (GTDB): domain Bacteria; phylum Verrucomicrobiota; class Kiritimatiellia; order RFP12; family UBA1067; genus JAHFSX01. Next base: position 2,890 of record CAZXVN010000151.1, read on the forward strand.
TCTGCCCGAGGCGGAGTTGAAACGCAATATGGTTTCCGAGCAAACGCCATGAGACACCCCGTCATAGAAGATGACCTGACAAGCATCGTTTCGGCACCCCTGCCTTGGCAGGAGCTGTCAGGGAAAACCATCGTGGTTTCTGGCGCGGGCGGCATGCTCCCCGCCTATATGGTCGAGACCCTGCTTTTCCTGAATGAAACCGTGCCTGGCCAGAGGGTCAAGGTTGTCGCGCTTGTCAGGAACGGCGACAAGGCGATGCGGCGGTTCACCCACTATCGCGGCAGAAGCGACTTGCTCGTTCTGGTCCAGGATGTCTGTTGCCCCGTCACGGTTGATTTCCCTGTCGACATCATCATTCACGCCGCAAGCCAGGCCAGCCCCAAATACTACGGCGTTGATCCTGTGGGAACGCTCACGGCCAATGTCATCGGGACGTACAACATGTTGGAACTGGCACGCCGCATCGCCTGCAAGAGCGTCCTCTTCTTCAGCAGCGGGGAAGTCTACGGAACCGCAAACTCCTCTGGGATTCCCGTCCGCGAAGACTGCTACGGGGCTGTTGACCCTCTGGATATCCGGGCCTGCTACCCTGAGTCCAAACGCATGGGCGAGACCATGTGCATGTCCTGGATGCGCCAGTACGGGATCGCAGCGAAAATTGTCCGGCCGTTCCACACCTATGGTCCGGGGATGAGTTTGGATGACGGGCGCGTCTTCGCCGACTTTGTCGCCGCCGTTGTCAACGGCACACCTCTCCGGCTCAACAGTTCAGGCGAGGCCAAACGCGTCTTCTGCTATCTTTCTGACGCAACCCAGGCCTTTTTCACCGTTCTGCTCAAAGGTGAGAACGGACAGGCCTACAATGTTGCAAACCCCTCCGCCGAGATATCCGTTGCAGGCCTGGCGGACCTGCTCGTGTCGCTTTTCCCCGAAAAGAAGCTGGCTGTTCTCAAGAAGCCCGTTTACTCTGAGCTGGCAAGCAAGACCCCGCAGACCTTGCCGGACATCACGAAAATCACAGAATTGGGATGGCGCCCCAACACCGGCCTTGCGCCCGGATTCAGACGAACCGTCGAAAGTTTTACAGATTTGGGTTCATAAGCCCGGCCAGCGGCCATAATCTTGGAAACGCGAATGAACAATCCTGCCTCACATAAAACGATTAGTATCACCACCAGTTGCTATAACGAAGAAGGTAACCTTCAGGAGTGGTATGACCGGAGCATGGCCGTATTGAATCAATTCCCCGGCTATGATTACGAGTTCATTGTCGCTGACAATTGTTCTACGGATCGAAGCCGCCCGATTCTCCGCGAGATTGCGGCGCACGATAATAAATTTCGGGTCATCCTGAATGCCAACAACTTCGGTTGGATCCGGTCGCCAGTCAACGCCTTTCTTCAGGCTAAGGGTGATGCCGTTGTCACCATGTGTTCTGACTTGCAGGAGCCGCCCGAAGTCATTGCCGAATTCATCCGGCAGTGGGAAGCGGGCGCGCGGGTCGTGTGCGGCGTGAAGCCCCGGAGCCGCGAGAGTCCGCTGATGTTTATCGTCCGGCGTTTCTACTACAAATTGTTGGCGCGTTTCTCCGACACGCAGCAAGTGCAGAACTTTACGGGGTTTGGCCTCTATGACCGGAAATTCGTGGAAGCGGTCAAGTTGTTTAAGGACCCTTATCCGTATTTTCGCGGACTGGTCAGCGAAATAGGCTTTCCACGCGTGGAGGTTCCGTTTATACAACCCAAGCGTACGCACGGGGAAAGCAAAAGCAGTTTCTTCAGTTTGTATGACATGGCCATGACCGGGTTTGTCAACCACACCAAACTTCCTCTTAGACTCGCCGCCTTCATGGGGTTTGTCCTGGCCGGGATCAGCTTCCTGATCGCGCTTGGCTATCTGGTTTACAAGCTGCTCTTTTGGAAAACCTTCTCGCTCGGCCTGGCTCCGTTGGTTGTCGGCCTCTTTTTCTTTTCTGCTGTCCAGTTGATCTTTATCGGCGTCATTGGCGAGTACATCGGCGCCGTCTGGACTCAGGTCAAAAACAAGCCGCTGGTCATCGAGGACGAGCGGATCAATTTTTAGGCGACTCCCTTGAAAGGGCAGCGGCATGAACTCATTGTTCTGGCTCAGTAACTGAGGCTGTAAGCCGGACAATCGCCTATGGCATCGGTGCTGTCCCGTACGTGTCTGTCATTGACAGCGTACGTCAAGGCGTGCGAAACTAACGGCATGTGTAGGAGAATCGGTTGGGAGGTGATGACACCATGACTGTTACTGTGTCGGGCTTGAGGCAGAACATCTATCGTTTGCTTGATCATGTTATTGAGACCGGGCAGCCGCTGGAGGTCAGGCGTGGTGACTGCCTGCTGAAAATTGTGGCAAAAAAACCGGCATCGAAGCTCGCGATGCTGAAACCGCACAAGTGCATCCGGGGAAACCCGGAGGATCTTGTGCATTTGGATTGGTCTAGGGAGTGGAAGCCTTGATCTACCTCGATACCCATGTGGTGGTTTGGCTCTACGCAAAGGATTTAGACCGCTTCACCCGTGCGGGGCTTGAAAGCTTGGAAGCCAACGAGTTGCTCATTTCCCCAATGGTCGCGCTCGAACTTGAGTATCTCCGTGAAACAGGGAGAATTCAGGCCAAATCCCGCGTCATCTGTGAGTCGCTGGAGCAGTCCTTGGGGCTTCGTGTATGCGAATGCTCTTTCTTTTCTGTTATCCGTTTGGCGCTTGAACAGGCCTGGACGCGGGATCCTTTTGACAGGATCATCGTGGCTCAGGCGAAACAGGCGGATGCCTCTCTTTTAACGAAAGACAGCGTCATCTCAAAGCACTACAAGAAGGCGTTCTGGGGGTGAAAGCGTATAGAATTATCTGAAAGTGACGCAATTTAAATTGGGATTGCTTGTCAACTTCTGCCTTTTCCCAAAAATCGATATCCGACAGTTTGCAAACTGATTTCGTGAAGTTTCATGAAGTTTCGTGGTAAAAACCTGAAGTTATAGGACGAGAAAGGTGTCGATATCCAAGTGGTGCTCAATAATTTGATGTCGGGGCGCAACCAGCAGTTTGTCCGCTATCTCCTTGTCGGCGGCTGGAACACGGTGTTCGGCATGGCCGTTTATGCCGGCCTTTATCGGTGGTTGGGGGAGCACGCCCACTATCTTGTGTTGCTCGTTCCCTCCAATATCCTGGCCGTCACCAACGCATACGTCTGCTACAAGCTGTTTGTTTTCAAGACGCGGGGCAACATTCTGCGCGAGTATTTCCGCTGCTATGCCGTCTATGGGGGCATCCTGCTCGCCGGAGCCGCCTTGATGTTCGTGCTGGTCGACCGGCTGGGCATGCCGCCTACCGCCGCTAATTGCGTGTGCATATTGATAACCACCCTTGTGAGTTATTTTGCACACCGGAACTTTTCTTTCGCGAAACAGGAGCCGGACGAACAAGCGTTTTCATCCCAAAACCAAGTTAAGCCTTCGGTATGTACCCGACCATTGGATAGGGCACCAATCGGCCATCGGGAAGTGCACCACTTTGAGGCATGATTTCTTCCGCCCGGGAAGCGGGTCGTGGGCATGAGGGATCGGGCCGTTCATGGAGGGCAGCCTGTGCAGCGTAAAGGAGGGCCGCCAGCCATCGCTCTGGTCACGAGGTTCTCGAACTCTTGCCGCACCAATCCCCGAACCGCGCCAGACTCCGTCACGGCGTGGGGGCCGCTGCGCCTTTTCACGACTTCCGGTGGGTCACGGACCTGCCGTTCGGCCAAGGCAGAACGCCGGGCGTAAGCTCGACAACGTGCAGTTAAAATGTTAATTTTAAGGCAAATCAAGGAGAACTTTTTCCGGTTTTTAAACACACAGGGCGCTTGTTCATTTTATGTTAGAACGAAACAACATGAACACATCGAGCACAGGCAAAGAAATTCAGGCTCTTCAGAGAATTCGTAAAGAATGCGCGATAACCATGCTGAATCTTTATCATCGTGCTCACGCAGGACACATCGGCACTTCCCTCAGTTGCTTAGAAATTATGGTCGATTTATGCTTTAACCGAATGAATCAAGAAGATTATCTCATTCTGTCAAAAGGGCACGCTGCGGCAGGATTGTATACTGTTTTGTCAAAATCAGGGCGCTTAGACGAACAAGAATTACAGACCTTTTATGCTGATGGCACACGTCTTGGTGCACACCCCCCCTGTAACGGAGAGATACCATCCATACCTTTTGGAACAGGAAGCCTTGGTCACGGATTGTCTTTGGCATCGGGCATGGTGCTTTCGCAACGATTCACAAACCGACAATTCCAGGCCTATTGCATACTTTCCGACGGCGACTGCAACGAAGGTTCTACCTGGGAGGCAGCCTTGTTCGCTGCGCACCACGGATTGTCAAGGCTAACAGTCGTTGTAGACGCCAACGGCTTGCAGGGGTTCGGTTTGACAAAGGACATTTGTGACCTTGAACCCTTAGCTAGCAAATGGGAATCATTTGGTTTCGCAGTTGCATCGGCACTAGATGGAAATTCGTTTCTGTCCTTGAAGGGTGCCTACCAAGCGCTTGAGCATGCTGATTGCAATAAGCCCAGATGCATTATTGCTCGCACAACAAAAGGCCACGGCGTCTCCTATATGGAAGATCGTATGGAATGGCATTACCTTCCCATGAACGAAACGCAATATCAGCAAGCAATCCGTGAAACGGAGGGTTGCCATGCGTAAGGAATTCGCGGCATGGATGGCCGTGTACGGCAACACGCATACGTGCAGCATATTTCTCGCCGGCGACCTCGGTTACTTGGCTCTTGAGTCTGTCCGAGAGGCGATGAACAACCGTTTCATCAATGTGGGCGTCTCTGAACAAAATATGATTTCTGTCGCAGCGGGGTTTGCCCAACAAGGATTGAGTCCCTTCTGTTATAGTATTGCGCCTTTCTTGGTTTTCCGTCCATTCGAGCAAATTCGTCTGGATGTGTGCCTTCACAACCTAGATGTGAAACTCATTGGCAATGGCGGGGGATACGGTTATGGGATCATGGGTGCCACCCATCACGCCATAGAGGATTTAGCAGCTCTCAGCGCGTTGCAGAACATGCGGTGTTACATCCCCTTCTGCAACGAGGATGTTCCTACAGTATGTGCCGCCATGGTGGAACGCACGGGGCCTGCATATTTGCGCTTGGGCTACGGCAATTCCCGACAAAATCTTTCCCTGTCGCAACCGTATGCTCCTGTCCGCCAACTCAGGGCTGGCACCTCGCTGACTATCGTTGGCTGTGGCCCTGTGCTCTTGAACGCTGTTGACGCGAGCGCTCTAACAACGATCACGGCAGATATCTTTGCGGTGTCTGAACTCCCCGTGACGGAGTGGTTCCCCATTGGTGAAAGTATAAAGAGAACAGGCCATCTGCTCATTGTAGAAGAGCATGTTAGGCGGGGCGGCTTAGGTGAGGCTCTTGCTATCTGGATGATCGAGCAAGGCATGGCAGCAAAGGTTATCCACCGTTATGCAACGGGCTATCCAAACGGCAGATATGGAAGCCAATCCTACCACCAGCAACTATGTGGACTAGACACAGCAACCTTACAAAAGAGTATCCAGGACTTATTTCATGCCTGACAAAAAAACATTGTTCATAAATACACTGACGGAACAGGACAAGTCCGAGATCCTTAAGTTGCAAGGCCCCATATTGATCGTTGGTGCTTCTGGATTTATTGGTTCCAATCTCTTTTTTGCACTTGCCCTTGTTCGAAACGACGTTTATGGCGCATCCCCGCAGATTGACCGAAACTGGAGGCTTCTGCACTGGATCACAGAGGATAAGAGGGAGCACTTCATCTCGCTTGACATCACCTCCCCTCAAGACGTCAGAGACTGTATTGAGAAACTCAAGCCGCGGACGGTTTTTAATCTTTCTGCGCATGGTGCCTATGAACGCCAACATGATGGCTACCGCATCCACCAAGTCAACTACATCGGCACGTTTAACCTCATGCAGACGCTATTCGAGAAGGGGTGCCAAGCCTTTGTCCAAGCAGGGACATCATCCGAATATGGACTGAACTGCGAGGCTCCTTCGGAAGATTCGGCGTTATGCCCTAATAGCGACTATGCTGTATCAAAAGGAGCAACCTCGCTTCTCATATCGTTCTTTGGGCAGATCAAAGGATTGCCCTGCGTAAATCTGAGACTCTACTCCGTCTATGGCCCATGGGAAGAACGCGACCGACTGATTCCCCGGATTGTTTCAGCAGGCATGAAAGGTGATTATCCGCCATTGGTGAATCCACACATCTCTCGTGATTTTGTCTATATTGATGATTGCATACGGGCGTTTATCAAAGCCGCATTAACGATTTGCCAAAAAGAGCCTGGTCTCTCGATCAACATTGCAACAGGCAAGAAGACAACTCTTGCGGATGTTGCATTGACAGCGAAAACCCTGTTCCAGATTCCCGACATGCCGATGTTTGGAAACATGCCCAATCGGCGGTGGGATCTTGCGAATTGGTATGGGAACAATACGCGTGCAAAAGAAAAGATGTCGTGGGAGCCAAGCGTCTCCTTTGCTGATGGTCTCCGCCTCTGCGCACAATGGGAGGATGCAGCAAAAGACGCAATCACATTTGGCGCAGTCCCTGAATCCACTAAGAAAGTGTCTGCCATTATCGCCTGCTATCGGGATCATCAGGCCATACCGATTATGCATGCCCGCCTGACGAAGATGTTTCAGGAACAGGGAGTAGGCTATGAGATTATCTTTGTCAACGATCACTCCCCGACCGAAGACGAGATGGTCATCCGTGGGCTCTGCGAAACAGATCCCCATGTCATCGGCATCTCGCATTCGAGGAACTTTGGTTCACAATCGGCTTTCCTGAGTGGCATGGAAATTTCAACGGGTGATGCTGTTGTGTTGTTAGATGGCGACCTTCAGGATCCCCCTGAAATCATTCCTGGGTTTATCGCAAAGTGGAATGAGGGGCATGAGATTGTTTATGGTATTCGCACAAAGCGTGAAGCGGCCTGGTATATGCAGATCGCCTATAAGCTCTTCTATCGGTTATTCCGATCTCTATCCGATTTCGCTATCCCCGTCGATGCCGGCGATTTTTCGCTCATAGATCGTAAGGTCATTGAACATCTCATTCGTTTTCCTGAAAAAGATGTTTTTCTGCGCGGACTTCGCGCTTGGGTCGGATTTCGGCAAACAGGTGTACCGTATGTACGTCCAGCGCGGATGTTTGGCGCAACCACAAACAACATGATGAAAAACATTTGGTGGACCAAGAAGGCCATTTTCTCCTTTAGTGTAAAGCCGCTTGAGTATATCCAGAAATTAGGTCTCGTCTTGTTTTTGCTCAGTATTGGTCTGGCCGCATTCTATTTGATCCACTATTGCTTCAATCCTCCTTTAGGTGCACAGGGAATTACGACTGTAATTTTGATCGTACTTGGGCTGGGAGGAATGCAACTGTTCTCATTAAGCATCCTTGGAGATTATTTGGGGAAAGTACTCGAGGAAGTAAAAAATCGGCCACGGTTTATTCGTTCGCAGATCTTTACCGCGCATGAAACAATTGACACACAAGAAGGTTTGTCTGCTTTTGTACAACAAGTAAAGGAGAATGTCCGTGGCAAGTATCGTTGATAATCGTGGATACAGCCAAGGATTCGCATTAAGTCAGGCATTGACGATTCGCACACGAAGACGTGTGCAAGCGATGCTTGACGAAATGGATGTGTCGTCACCGCGGACGATTCTTGAGTTGGGGTGTGGAACAGGTGAGGCGAGTTATTTACTTTCAACTTTGACAACAGCGGACGTTATCGGCGTTGATTTGTGCGAGTCCTTTATTCAGTCCGCTCGGGAGAATTATGACCGGCCCAACCTGAAGTTCATCGCGATGGATTTACTGCTGGAAGATGTTGCTGACAGATTCACTGGAAAAATTGATTATATTGTTGGTAATGGCATCTTGCATCACTTGCGCGCTGACTTGCCGCAAGCGCTTTTGCGACTCAATCAGCTCCTTTCCCATGGAGGAAGGTTTATTTTTTGGGAGCCGAATCTAGCCAATCCTTATCTGTTTTTTATTTTTAGATTTGAAAAGCTTCGTCGTTTAGCCAGACTTGAGCCAAACGAAATGGCCTTCTATTGCAGGGAGTTGGTTCGCGTATTTGAGTCAATCGGTTTGACTCAAATACACGCATCGTGCCGTGATTTTCTTCTTCCAAACACCCCAGGCATGCTTATTAAGCCTGCCATTTGGCTTGGTGCTGTAATGGAGCGGATACCATGCATGTCCTCTCTAGCCCAATCAATATTTATCGTTGGCACGAAACAATAGAGGAGAGGTTTTTATGTGCCCTGAAACCAAACCGAGAACCATATTGTTCGCCACTCTTGCGTTTTTTGGTATGTTACTATTTATATGTGCAAGCTTTTATTCGGCAAGTAAAATTCCGCTGCCAGGCAGAGATGAAGCGCACCTTGTTGAGATGGGGCATAACTTTCTCGACAGCAAGGTTCAGCAGGCTTCGATTTTAACCGAAGACAATGGTGTTTTCACTAAACATTTCTATTACATGGGCTCCGTATTGCAAGACGTGTCATACCGGGTGCTTGGATTTCGTGGGCCGCGGATAATGGCGGTTACGGCTTTCCTGATTTCTTCAATGCTCTGTTGTCTCTGGCTCTTAAAACGCGGGATCGAACACAAAACCGCTGTCTTCTTTTCTCTTGTGTTTCTGCTTCATCCCCTGATTATGCAAAGTGCTAGAACTCGTCTTGACGCATGGACATTTATCCCGTGTTTTGCCATATTGTCTTTAATTACTACTGCAAAAGCTTTGCCAGATAAAAATCTCCCGTATCGTTTTTTTATCATCGGCATTTTGGCGGCGAGTTCACTTTTCGTCTGGCCGATATCTTTTTTGTTTTTCTTTGTCTATCTATATGAACTCCTTACCATCCGAAAAGAATCACCTCTCATCCGTCTGCGGCTTTACTCAATTCTTATAGTCTTAATTCTCGGTTGTGTTGCCGGGTGTTTTCTGTTTCTCACTCCTGTTTTGGGCAACCTTCAAGAAGCCCTGCAGTCATTCAACTCTCACAGAAGCGTGGCCTACGCCCCCCTCACGGGGAGAGAGAACCTTATGCTGTTAATCCACTGCGCTTTATCTTGCCTTGTACGGGAATGCTTACGTGAGCCTTTATTTATGATTTTGGCAGCAACAGGAATATTTGTTTTCATTAAAAATCGAGATTTCAATCTTGTTATTTGCGCTTCCTTGTCTTTCTTAACTGCATTTGCTTCAGATCTTTATATTTTTCGTTTTTTATATCTGATGCCTTTTTTGCTGTTGTTTGCCATGTATGGTTTTGTCGCTCTAAGAAATCGAATTCCCATGATCGCTTATGCCTTTTTATGCCTCATGCTTTCCTGCCAACTCTTATCCAGCATAATTATTCCGGCGACCGTTACGGCCATGTTAAAGGGGCGGTCACATGATAGGCTCACAAGAAAAATGGAGTCCATTGTTGGTAGAGACAAATGTGTTTATTCTCAAACGTTTCAAACATATTATGTGGGAAGAGATTTGAAATGGAACAATTCTCGTTATTTTATGGAGAACCTTATTTTTGACGACAAAAAACACGCTGATTTATTGGACAAAGTGGACTATATTGTTGATTCCATAAACCCCTTGCCCTACTTTGCCGATGAGGAAGGATTTTCGCTGTATCACATCTTGCGTGATTATGCGATTTATTCAGCCCGACAGGAAATAAAAGCCACCAACAAGTCGTTCTTTGCCCGAATGGGAACTGCGTTTGCCGGCAAACCCTCTTCTCCCGAAGATCAAAAGAAACTCGAGCAGAAGTTTAGCGATGCGGGATTTGAGAAGACGCATTTCATTGATATGTCTACGCCTATCTCTGTCTACCCTCTCTGGCAACAATGGATTGTCAAACGCTTGGGGGTCAACCCCGATTACGACAATTTCATCATCTGGACACGAAAGCAGAAAAGGGAGACTGCCTTTCCTGGTTAACTGCAAAACCAACACGTGGTGTGAGGAAATTATGCCGTATTTAAGCCAGTCAAGATTCCCGGGACTTTGGAAACTATTTCAATTAACGATTGGAGGGACTGTCGACAAAAGAAAACTGTGTTTATTGAAATATTCCGGCCAAAAGAAGGTGTTGGAAGTTGGCTGTTCTTTGGGAAATATCGCGCCTGCCTTTATCGACAAGAATGTTGAATATACCGGGATTGATACAGATCCCGTGGCAATTGAATATGCCAAGAAAGATTTCAGAAAACACGGCAGCTTCAATTTTATTTGTAATGATTTAAGAACATATGTAGAAAAGACAAAGACCACTTATGATTATATTTTGTTTGCGGGAGTATTGCACCACATTGATGATACATTGTCCAAAGAGCTGATTTCCGCAGCCAAGAAACTTCTTGCCGAAAACGGCATAATTGTGATTGTGGATCCACTGCTGCCGGACGAAAAGGATAATTGGTTCATACATGTTTTTATGAGTGTGTTTGAACAGGGACAACATTTGAGAAGGGAAGAAAAACTGCAAGAGCTACTTGAATCTCTGCCCGGGCTTAAATGTACGGAAAGCGAAAGTCACTATCAAGCCGCAACGCCCTTTTCGTTTCCTTACAGCTGCAGATTTGGGATTCATGTTTTAAAAGCTATTCCTTCACATGCCGCCAACGGTAAAGATGAATCACAAACCAGATAAACACGCCTACTGTCGTCAGGAAACTGACAAGGACAAAAGGGAGTTTCCATCTGAGCTTCAAAGTTATCTCTGACGTGCCGGCAGGAAGTTCAATTGCTGCCCACTGCCCATTCACTTGCCCGACAGGCACTTCTTTTCCGTTCACCGTCGCAACCAATTTGTCTTGATACTGTTCGTTGAAAACCAGCAAAGATGGGCGCTGAACACTTTCAATTCGTCCACGCGTAACAAAAACGCCTCGCTGACGTCGCATGGCGTCAAACTGGATCGCCCTTGACGGCACAGAAACAGCGTTGTTGCTAACAGAGGACATCGGCAATGATGCAACAGGAACCCCCATCGTATACGATTGTTGCAAAGCAATTGTTTGCTGATCTCCCTTAACATCACCGCGCCAAGACTCATACAAAGCTGGCAACGGCTCATAGCCTTTAACTTCCGCCAAGACAAAACTGCTTTCTTGCGGAGAGATACTCCGAACCATTCTATTGTTTTGAAGCTGAAAATCACCAAGCACAGAAACGGTTCCCTGTTGCACAAAAGGCGTGATGTTCTTTCTGGGCAGCAAGACAAAACGCACCCCTTTCATCTCCCAATATTTTAAAGGCTCATTCTGATATCTTTCAAACAAAGCGCGTTGCACAGGATCTTGCGCAGAGGGTGCCATATTAGGATAGCCATGTAGCCGCAGGGACGCGCTAAACCAATCCTCCTGCTCACCGCCTGACGTGACATAATTCATCACGTTCGCGGGCCGCTTGCCCGTCCGAGACTTCATCGCATGAACAACAGGATTCATTGCATGATGCGGCCCGACATCGACTGCCATTACATATCGTCGCGCAACGACCGCTTGATCGACCGTCCCTATTGCAATCACAGCGCCTAAGATAACTAAGGCTGTAACTTTAGTTTTTTCACCACCTGTAACAACACAGCAACTGTAACGACGAGAACCCGTTATTCCCCTGTTTGCGCTGTGTCCGTTGCGACCAATGTTCTTGCCATTCTTATCCCCCACATCCCACATCACCCGCGCAAACCAAAAGAGCAACCCCCCCACAACCATCGTAATCAAAATAGCTCTCGCAATATTTGCCAAGGCATACTGGACCAGAATTGAGGCAACATTTCCCAACCCAAGGCCACTTATATATTGGTTCAAGGATCCAGAACCCGCTGAAACCGCCAACCATAATCCAGCAAGACAAACGACAAACACAACGCAAATATGCCAAGCTTTCCTTCGAACATCTGTTGCACCCTGCCGAAGCAACGCCTCAATTCCAAAACCAGCCAGCATAACAACTGTCATTTCCGCAACATGCAGGTATTTAACCGGGCACCGCATCGTTTTCATAAAGGGCAAACACTGATAAACGAGATTGTAAAACGGTGTATACCGCCCCATCGCAACAATCACAATCACGACAGAAGCCACGGTCCAGAATGGAACATCGCGAAAGCAGGAGCATGCGGTATACAGCCTGCTCTCTTCATCATTCAGTAATACACCTGCTTCAGACGTGTGTTCTGACGCCTGCACCTTGCACCTTCTTGCTCCTCGTGACCTGATGTCACTCCACCATCCCACAACTCCGAATAGTGCAAACAACACCGTAACCAGTCCAATATACACCGTGTGCTGCCGATAATTGGGCATCATGCGCCCCGCCTGGAAATGATACGGTTGACCCAAGCGTCCCCAATAAGGACAGGGCAGTTTGAAGGATGCGTCGCCAAAAACTCCTGGCACAATGAACTCCAATACGTCCTCTGGCGGTAAACTCCAGTTCGTGGAAAAAATCCAACGCTCAAACTTTCTCTGCGCCTCAACTTTTCGGTCGTTTTCTTGAAGACTCTCTTTAGGCAAGATTGAAGCCTCATTAAATTGTTTTTCGCGCGCTGCCACTGCACCTGTAAGTTGGTTATGCATCTGCAGAAATCCGATCAGCAATATAACAACCGCTGAAACAGCAAACCGAGGATAGACATGAAAAAGAAAACTGAACGACTTTTGTTTACGCCATTCCCAATATGTTATCCAGAGAATATATGACACAAGTAGAAACATGAAAAGCATCCATACGTCTGCCTGAGGCATAGCCCATGTCACCGTTGCACCCAACAGAGCGAAATAGTAGAGCCGTCGTGTTTCGAAGCATCGATTAACAAGGGCAAAAGGTAAAACAACATAACACCAGGTCAAAAAAGTCGTTCCGTGTCCCGCGCTAAACAAGGTGAACATATACCCGATGAAGCCAAAAAACAACCCGGCCCCATACGCCGCTAATCTGGACAACTGTTGCGTTCGCAAATAATAAGCCAGCGAAAGTGCCGCAATAAATGGTGGTGTCATCCAGAAGAGTTCTGTCCAATACAAAGAATATGCAGCCAAGCCAACTGGCAACGTTGGAGAAAGAAACGTAACATCACCTGACAACAGCCGCTCGAAAAAATCAACCAGCCACCACTCATTAAAAAGGTTCGGAGAATCAGATGCCGGTAAGGTTTTTGTAAGCGGCAGGACCGGCCAAAACACATACGCCATGCACGACCAGAACAATCCAATAAACAGCACCAGCGAAACCACGGATGGACGGCGCATCATCTGAAGTATTGTTTGTCGCGTAGACATACTGTAGATACCTTTCTTAGCTTAATGTGGCGCACTCACGCTTCACCTTTCTTACATGGCGTATCCGTAGGGTACAAAAAAGAACCTGCTGACTCAAATGCCATTTATTTCAGCGACCGGTTCCGTTGATTTTTCAAGACTGTAAACGACGGATATTCCCATGCAAAAATTAAACGACGAAGCCGGCCCATCAGCCGTGAAGTGTCATCAGAGGGCATAGAGACTTCAGCAACAGGTAGAAAACCTTCTTCTCGAAGATAAAGATTTTCTGCCTTCGTAAGCGGTACGCGGTCATTATCCTCGGTTAATCCGTCACTTCTTTCTTGAACAAGAATATAATCCATGCTCGCCAGAAATTGAACAGCTTCACGCTGGAGAATGTATTTCGGATGTTTGGGTAAGAACGAGTAAAGATGCCAGCCCAGTTCACGTCCCACAAAGTAAGGTTGCCACGAGAAGATATAAACACGTTTGGCCTCTTTGCCGATGACGGATTCTAACTTGCTAACCATCCAAGCCATATCCTGCCCGGCACCCTTGTTCGCAGCAATCAGATTCAAGCCAACAACACTGACACCAAAACCAAATAGCAACGCCAGACAACTATAAACCTTAACAATATTGCAGAAAAGTCTAACTTTCCCGCATTTTTTTAGACTTGAGTCCAATCCTGCCGCAGCAAAAAAAACTCCGAAAGGAAGCAGATAGATCATGCGAAAGCAATAAACATTCGTTGCAATGACAACGAGTCCTGTCGACAGAAAAAGTATTGCGAAAACTTTGTTCCTGCAAAAACAAGAAACGAGTCCAATCGCCGTTAGCAACCATAGGAAAGGCGCGCGGGCGAGTAATAAGGCAAAAACCCGAAGATGTGTAATAGAAGCGGTCGCATACCACATTACGCCAGGTGAACGAGTGGTTGCGCCAGAAGACGCTTGCAACGCGACAAAATCAGGATGGCCAAGAAATTGCTGGGCAAGCCTTGGGATGTCATCATGAAATGGAATAACCAAGAAAACAAAAAGCCCCGCAAACACCCCGACGACGAAAAACCCAATCCGTCTGAAAAAATCATCCCTAGACCACTTTTCTTGTTGCGCCAAAACAAGAAATTCCGCAATAATTAAAGTCCAGTTGAATATAGCCGCGAACCAATAAATAAGTTGGAAAGCCATAAGCAGGCCAACCCATGCACATTGCCTATCCTGCGATCTCGCTGATTTAAACGCCATTGACGCAACCTGCAATGCGCAAAAAAACGTCATCGCAAGAACCCACATATCTGGACGATAAAAATGCGCGCTCCGTGTAATGTGAATTTCCGTGCAGAACAGCAAAGCCACGCATCCTGCAATCCACATCGAATAGCCTTTCTTGCATAACCAACGGCAACAAAGCAAGGTCGCAACTAACAAACCTAGAATTGAAAAAACACGATGAGCCCAAAAGACCCCTGTTGTCCGATAAATAAATTCGGTGACTGCCCCGCTCAGGTAAGTCGGAAAAAGGGCAGGCCTTATTTCTGCCGCGCTTGAACGGGGGCTCAATATAATTGACCAGTCCGTGTCTCGCTCGAAGACCGCACACCGGCCCAGTTCAAGCAGGTGAACCTCATCTCCCCACGGTGCGGGATAGGTCCGGACGGTTGAAACATGACACAGACAGACAACCGTCAGCAAAAGCCCAAACAAAAGGAAGGGCAGAAACGTTTTCGTTCTGGTTTCAAAACAAACCATGCTCGCCTCCGACCTTTCTTAGAAACTCGCCAACAGCCCAGCACATGAACGGAAAAACACGTACCGTTCCACATTTATGAAAAGTATGATTATGGGAGACGGGCTAACCGGACTTTCGCTATTCGACCCTGAAAACAGGTTTTTTAGGGGTGCTGGTCTTCAAAAACACCAATGTTTTTAAGGTTTCCAGCCTCGGAAACCGGTTGGCTACAGACCTTGCCCCTTTACCGCGGCGTGACGGCG
>CAZXVN010000152.1:0-3889 GCA_964643945.1 uncultured Lentisphaeraceae bacterium
TGTCACGAAGTGGTGAAGATCGATTATTTTCTGCCCGGCTGCCCGCCCTCGGCGGACACTCTGTGGGCGGCGCTCACGGCGTTGTTGTCAGACAAGCCGATTGCCCTGCCATACGAACTCTTAAAATATGATTAACGGGGGGTATCATGAGTATGAAAACAAAAAAAATCACGATTGAGCCAGTGACCCGCGTGGAGGGTCACGGTAAAGTGACGATCCTGCTCGACGAGCAAGGACAGGTCAGTCAGGCCCGCCTGCACATTGTCGAGTTTCGCGGATTTGAGCGGTTTATTCAGGGACGCCCCTATTGGGAAGTGCCTGTGCTGGTGCAGCGTCTGTGCGGCATCTGTCCGGTCAGTCATCATCTGGCAGCCGCCAAAGCGATGGACGGCATTGTCGGGGTGGATCGGCTGACGCCCACCGCTGAAAAGATACGCCGCTTGATGCATTACAGCCAAACGTTCCAAAGCCACGCCTTGCATTTTTTCCACTTAGTTTCACCCGATTTGCTGTTTGGTTTTGATGCCGACCCGGCCATCCGCAACGTGATCGGCGTGGCGAAACAATTCCAGAAGCTGGCTGTACAAGGCGTCATGATGCGCAAATTCGGGCAGGAAATCATTAAGGCCACGGCGGGGAAAAAAATTCACGGCACCGGTGCGGTGCCCGGCGGGGTCAACAAGAATCTTTCCATCGCCGAGCGCGACCTGTTTTTAAAAGATATCGATCAAATGCTTGTGTGGTGCCGCTCCGCACTTCAGATCGCTAAAGGATATACGGTGGAGCATCTCGAGGAACTGGCGGATTTCGGGTCGTTCGCGTCGAATCACGTTTCGCTGGTTCGCCCGGACGGCGCGATGGATCTCTATCACGGGAATCTGCGCGCCATCAATTCCGTCGGCGAGAAAATCTTTGATCAGGTCGATTATCAGAAATACTTCAACTACATCTCAGAAGAGGTCAAGCCGTGGTCTTACATGAAGTTCCCGTTTATTTCCAAGCTCGGCCCGGAGACCGGCTGGTATCGCGTGGGGCCGCTGGCGCGCGTCAATACGTGTGACTTTATTGATACGCCGGAAGCGGAAACCGCTCGCAAAGAATTTAAGGCGCTCACCGCCGGGAAACCGAACAACATCACCATGGCTTACCACTGGGCACGCATGATTGAACTGCTTCACGCGGGCGAAAAGATCAAGGAGTTGCTCAACGATTCAGATCTTCAAGGTACGGACCTTGTAACCGTGGGCGAACGGCGTGAGGAATCGGTCGGCCTGATTGAGGCACCGCGCGGCACGCTCTTCCACCACTACAAGGTCGACAAGAATGATCAGGTCACTATGGCCAACTTGATTGTTTCATCAACCCTCAACAACACGCCGATGAACCTCGCCGTGACCGGCGTAGCCAAGAAGTATCTTTCGGGCAAGGTCATCACAGAAGGGCTTCTCAACCGGGTGGAAGTGGCGATTCGCGCCTATGATCCGTGCCTTTCGTGTGCCACGCATGCGCTCGGCCAGATGCCGCTGATTGTGGAGCTGGAAGATTGCAAAGGGCAGTTAATCGACCGGAAAGTCACTGGATGACCGAAGAAGCGAACGCGCGGATATTTGTGATGGGCTACGGCAATCCAGGCCGTTTGGATGACGGACTGGGGCCCGCTTTCGCAGAGAGAATCCAGGCGTTGGCGATTCCCGGTGTCACCGTCGACTCTGATTATCAACTCAGCGTTGAAGATGTCGCCACCATCATCAAGCATGACATTATCCTGTTTGCCGACGCCTCGGTGGACGGCCGTGAGCCATTTGATCTTCAGCCTCTGGCAGCGCAGCACGGCGGCTTAGGATTCAGCAGTCACACCCTGTCGGCGGGCGCGCTGCTGGGTCTCGCAAAAGATCTGTTTGGCGCTTCTCCGCAAGCCTACCTGTTGGCGATTCGCGGATATGACTATGACGAGTTTGGCGAGCGGTTGTCGGAACACGCGCAAACGAATCTCGATGCCACCGTTGCTTCGCTTGAGCCGCTGCTGCGCAACCGGTTCGCGGCCGCCGGAGCGTGACCCTCATCATTTTATTTGCTAAACACGGCGATCTCAGCCAAACCGACATTGGACGTTGTCGGCGATACCGTATTAACATCGCGACCACCCCGCACGCCACAACGGATCGCAGGATCATTTGCCGTTTCCTTTTTTCGTTGTGGTGCCCTGCGGCTTCTCCGTCGCGATGCTCCGCAACTCCGGCTGCGTTGTCGCGGCTTCGATGGTCCTGATGGCCTCTTCGACCGCCTTGACTCTCCGGTCATTGAGTTCGCCAGCGGGAAACTCCCCCCGCTTGCATTGATCGTTGAGGGCCACGATCACACCTTTCAGCCCCGGTATCGCTTCGCGGGCGGCCGTGCCGTAATCTGCAATCGCCTTCATGATGACCCCGGTTCTGCTTTCGCTGCCATGGCCGCCTTGAGTTTTCGCAAAGATTATGCCGGCTTGGATAGCCTCTTTGAAATGATATTTCGTCAACACATTGAACGCCCCCATGCGGATCTCCCAGCCAAACATCGTGTCCGCCGGGCATGGCGCTTCGACGGCGGCCAGAATATCAGGCGCCAGCGCCTGGACATCTTCAAGGGTCAATTTGTTTTCAAAAAATCCTCTTAACGTGCAACGCGCCATTCCATCCGCGTTTTTTGACAGTATCCGGATCGCCGGGTAAAGCAGCTTCCGGTCGGTGTCTGTCAACGCGTCCGTCAGCCCTCCTGCGAACAAGGCTGCGGCCAACTGCCCGTGGGCAAACTGGATGGGGTCGGCCCAGACGATCGGTTGAAGCGGCTCGGCGGTTTTCACGACAGCCGTGAGGATGTCGGGGATGGCGGGTTTCGCCGCGCCGCCCAGCTTTCTGATGGCCTGTGCCGCCTTATACCGCAGCCAGCGGTCTTCGTGGGAAAGCAACCGGATAAAGACGGGCAGCGCGTCAACGCTGTTGAGGTAGCCCAGTGTCTCACAGGCGCCCTGCGCGACATGCACATCTTTGCCTTCCGCCAGAGTGAGCAGTTGGGGCCCCATCGCTTTCGCCTCGGGGCGCCGGGCCAGTTCTTCCGCCGCCCAGCCGCGGACGATAGGCGACCAATCGCCAAAGGCAACAACGAGTTCCTGCGGGTTTTTCCGCGTGCGGTCCAAGTCGAAGCGCCCCGAGGCGATGGCGTCTGCGACTTCCTGCTTGTTCAGCCAACTGGCCGGATTCGCGCTCTTGCCGGTGATGTAAAGCTTCTTCAATGGCATGGAATAGGCCAGGGCGTAGGTGGCGTTCGGACTCAGGCCGTTGTAGCTGCTCTTGCCGTAATAGGTGTTGTCGTCCGTCCTGCCGGCTCCGTACTGCTCGCCGCCGTCATAGGTGAACGACCCGTCGCAGCGGCGCACCAGATCAAAATGCCACGAGGCTTCTTTGAAAAAAGCCGCCGCCGCCGCCGGTCCGCCGACGTTGGCACCCAGCGTGCTCCACAAATAACTAAACCCTTGGCCGGTATGTCCGCACTCCCGGCTCTTGTATCCAGCCGTGGCCATCTTCGCAAAGAATTGTGTTTCCTTGACCCGGTTATCCAGGAGACTGAACAGCACGGCAGACGACGAGACCTTGCCGTTATTCTCATGGTAGGGCCATGGCTCGTGTTCGCCGTACGGAAGCGATCCTTTGTCCACATAGTAGGCGATGAACCGGGTGCCCCGCGCGATCGCCGGCTCAATCTCGGGATCCTTCACGCCGCATCGCTTACCCATGATGATCGCGAGATTCCCGATCAGCCAAGCCTGATTCATCGGGCCATAGAGAGGCACCGGTCCGTGGAGCTTGCCCTCGGCTGTCAGATCGGAAATGCCATGCCCGAACGTGCCATACAT
>CAZXVN010000153.1:0-8832 GCA_964643945.1 uncultured Lentisphaeraceae bacterium
GCCGTCTTGATCATTTGCATCATCATGATGTCACTGCTTCTTTTTGTACGTTGAACCCGCCGCGGCACTGTTCCAGACCTCGGAGCCGCCCGACCTGATCCATTAGCTGTTTCAATGTGTCAAAATGGTAGCAGAACGCGGCAATGGGGGAAGCGCATGTTTGTGCGCTCCGCGCTCCCGGCGCATCATGATCCTGGGGGAAGGAATGGCAAAAGACCTGTGCCGAAGGGTCAAAAACTTCAAAAACCCTTAATCCTAATGAATTAACGACCTTCGCCCCGTTCGGCGTTGGACGTTGGGCGTTTCGGCGTTGCGTGCCCCTTGCCGATTGCCCATTGTCCTCCGCCAGCGCGAGCATAATGACCGTCCCGTATATGAACGACGGCTCGCCAGAGTTCACAACCAGATCGTCGACAAGGCCTTCCCCCTCGAAGGCCATGTGGGCGATGCTGGTGAGATTCGTCCCGTCAGTTCCCGCGCGCCGCGCGGCCGACAGGAACCAGGTGCCTTCCGAGGGCGGCGCGTAAGGGACAGCGAACACGTCGTCCTTCCACCCGTCGCCATAGGCGTTGGTCGAGACCAGCGGCTGCCCGTCGATCAGGACGCGGAACGCCTCCGCCCCGCCATGGGCGGACGTCGAGGCGATAGCCAGAGTCAGCCGGTGCCACGCTCCCGGCGCGATCGCGTTCGTGACAGGAGTGAAGACCGGATAGCCGAAACCGCCCTCCGTTTTCCGCCCGTGAAAAACCTAGAGGTTGGTGGCTGCGTCGGAACCCGTGTAGCCTGCCGCTGGCGTGTAGGTCACGTCCGGCGGCGTGCCGGAAAGAACTCCTTGGGCGGGGCCGGTGACGATCGCAAAAGTCAGAGGGCTGTTCTCGGCATCGCTGCCGGCGAGCGTGACGGCCTTCGCCGTGTTCACCGCCGTGCTCAGGCTCTGCGCGGTGGCAACGGGCGCGTTGCTCACTCCAAGGACGGTCACGGCAACGTTGTCAAAGCAGTTGGTGCCATAGCTGGACATCAGGTAGGGAAAGCCCTTCAGGACGCCGTTATAGCCGGCATACTGCACCCGGCCCACCTCCTGCCCGTCCAGGCTGGCGCGGAATTCGCTGCCCTTGAGACCAATGGCCAAATGATGCCAAACGGCTGCATTGAAGCCGGCTGCCTGGCCGGTCGCGAGAACCGTCAGCACGTCTTGACCATTCGTCCGATTCGGCACCTCGATCGCCCATGTTCCATTCTGCTGCACGGAGAAGTTCCAGCCGCGATAGAAATATCCGGACCAGCGTCCGCCGATCCCCGCCCTGCCGGCCGTGCCCAGGACATCGGCCTGGAGGGTGTAGTCGGTCCAACTGCTGTCGCCGAAAACCGTGTTGGGGAAGCTTCCCCGGTCGCCCCAGGGGATACCCTCTTGCGGCACGATTTGCTGCAGACACCTGCCTTGGCCGTCCGCGCGTGTGGCGGTTTCAAACGTGCCTTTCTGATCAGAGGTGTACTTCGGGGTCACGCCCGCGGCATAGCTTTCGAAGTTTTCCTGGTAGGGCAACGGGAAAGCCGCGTCGGGCGGCGGCGCCGGGTAGGCTCCTTTGTGCTGGCCCGTGGTGGTGGTGAGCGTATAGATGCTGTTGCCTTGCAGTGAAACGATGAAGATGTTATTGGCCGGATGAATGAGGGCCTGTTTCCTGTGCATGTCGAATCATCGCCGCAGCGCGTGCGGCCGTGTTCCTGTCTTATTCATTCCTGAAACTCCCCGACTGTACTGCGGAGAACATTCGCCTCAATGACCGCACCGTGTTCCGTAAACACCCAAGGCCTCTTTCGAACACCGCACACTCTTGCCGCGTAAGCTGAAAGGCGAAATCAGCCTAACAGCCTACGTCTTCAGCAGCACGTCCAGCGCCTCTTTGCCGGATTTGGCGGCCAAGAGCGCGGCCACGCCTTTCGCGTCCAGCACGTGCGCCAGCGCCTCTTTCACGCGGGCGGCCTCGGCCGAGGCCGAGGGCGGATACAGCACCATCACCCACACGCGGCAGCGTCCACCCGCATAGGCCACGCCCTGTGCGCTTACACCCAGCGCCACGACCGTCCGGTACACGTTCGGCGTCTCGATGGCAAACACCGCGACCTCGTCGCCGAACTTCTCCGGTGCCCGCGCTGGCAGCGCCTGCATGTCCTTCTGGACATCCTCCACGGCGCCGACCGCTCCGCTGCGCGCGCACAGCGCCAACAGCAACGCAAGCGCCTGCGACTGATCGGCAGGGGCCATTTCGAGCGATATGCTCTGCCACTGCAGACAGGCGGACAGAGGCGAGGGCTGCTTGCCATGCGCCACCGGCGCGGCTGAACCCACACCGGCGGTCAGCACGCCGAACATGTCCTCGGACGTCTCGCACGCCAGCAACGCCGCACGCCCCTGTTCATTCAGCAACCGGCAGACCTGCGCGATCAACTGCAACTGCGGTGTGGCCGCGCTGTCGGGGGCCAGCACCAACACCACGATGCGAACCGGCTTGCCGTCGATCGCGTCAAATTCCAATCCTTCTTTTTTAAGGCCGACCGCGCAGACCAGCCGTGTCACCGCATCCGTCCGGGCATGCGGAATGGCCAGACCAAACTCCAAGCCGGTGGAAAGACTCTGCTCGCGCTCGAACACCGCCTGCACCGCACGCTCGCGATCCATCACCAAACCATTCTCATACAGCAGACTCACCAGCTCCGAAATCGCGCCCTGCTTGGTTGTCGCCAACAATTGCGGCTTGAGCGCCTCAACCGCGAACCGGTTGCGCAGCATGCCCGACGCCACCGTCGCAGCCGACGCAGGAACGGCACTTTGCATGTTCTTGCGCAGCATCACATCATCGAGCGGTTTCTGCAACTCGCGTAAACTCTGCTCGACGCCTGACGAGAGTTCAAGCATCACCGTGTTAACCAGCGGACGCTCGCGCTCGGAACACTCGAAAACCACCTCGCCCTCACGCCCGTGCAGATGGATCACCTGCGACTCGCGGCTGATGCGGTAAAGCACTTGGTGGCGGTTGAGCCGATGCGCATAGAAACCGTCGTCCTCGAAGATCTCCACCGCGCGGCTGACCATCAACATCGCCGCCTGACGGGAAGGAAGCTGGAAGGCGATCTTCACCGGGTCAGGCGCCGCGCAGCTCTTGCGCGTGCCGCTCCCACCGCCCACGAAAACGAGGTTTGCCAGCAACGGCCCGCATGCGCAGGTAACGACCGCGAGCGCCACAACGGCGGCCAGCACGCCAGGAGGAACGGCCGCCATGCCCAGCACGACAGCAAGCATGGCGACCGACATCTCGCCGCGCGGCAAGGACGCCACCCCCACTCGCAGGCATCCGGTCGCATTCAGCCCGGCAAAAGCCGCCGGAATCGCGCCGCCTGCAAACTTGGCGAGCACGGCGCCAGACACGACCAACACGATTCCCGCCGCCACCGCCCCATCCATAAACAGACGCGGGTCGACCTGCATGCCGACCGCCGCGAAGCAGGCGGGCAGAAGCACAACGCTGACGAAATCGAGGCGCTCATGGATCTCGTGCCGCAGATCCGTCGTGGAGAATGCGACACCCATCATGTAGGCGCCGCCCACGACCGACAACCCCATCGCACCCATCACGCCGCCCGCGATCAGCAGGCAGGCCGCCGAAACCGCGAAGGCGCTGGTGTAGTTCTTTTCGCGCAGGGCGAGCCCATTCACGTACCGCGCGATGGGAAAGCCGCACAGTGCGATGAACCCGAAACCGAGCAAGGCCCGCAGCGCCATGGACACCAGCAACCCCAAGGATGGCTCAGCCCGCGCCGCCACGGCAGACGCGGCGCCGGAAAACACGGTCAGGAGAAACAGACCGAGCACCGTGTCGGTGAGCGCAGCCGTCAGCGCCACATGACCGGCTGGCGACTCCAAACGCTGTCGCTCCGCCAGCATCCGCCCGAGCATGCCCAGCGAAGTCACGGAGACCATGGTTCCGATCAGCAGAACCTCCGGCGAGGTCCAACGCCCACCGTTGACGCCAGCCAAACCAGGCGCCACCTTGTCGAGAACGACGAGTGTCGCGATGAAAGACAGCACGAAACCGCCGACACCCGCCGCAACCCCCCCCGCCTTGGCACGCCGGATCTGCCGAAGGTCGGTGTCGAGGCCGATGAGAAAAAAGAACACAACCAGCGAAATCGTCAGGATGCCGTACACCGGCCCTTGCGCCCTGAACAGAACGGCAGCATCGCACATCAGCCCGTCTGGAAAGAGCGGGAGCGCCACCCCCCCCAGCAGATAAGGGCCAACCAGCAGGCCTGCGCCAAGTTCGCCCAGCACACGGGGCATGTGCCAGCGGTGAAAGAGCCGCCCCCCGATTTTGGCGGCAAGCACCAGCACGCCGAGTTGCAGGATGAAACGGGCCGAGGGCACGGCCAGCATGTAAGCCGTCGCGCCGCGCTCACCCGCAAAGGCCGCCGCCGCACAAAACACCAGCAGCAAGATACCCGTTACCTTGTTCCGCATGGCTGTTCTCCTTTTCCACTTTCCTGATGGACATGAATCCTCAGCCTGTACCAGGCGGCTCACCCCTCCAATCAATCCGCCTCCCCATCGAACCTCTCTTCCGCAGCCTCTGCCGCTCCCTTCGCCGTCAGCCCCGCTTTCCCTGAAACCCGTGTGCCGGGTTCCGGCCGCGTGCGGGCGCGGTAAAGGATCACCACCGGCGCGCCTTCCAAACCGAAGCGCTCGCGCAACACACGCGTCATGAAATCCGTGTACTGTTTCGTCGCCAGCTTCGGGTCGTTGACGAACAGGCGGATCGTCACCGGCGCCACCCTGATCTGAACTGCGTAGTAGACGCGCAGCCTGTGGCCCGCCTTGGCCGGCGCCACCACACGGCGCGTCGCCTCAATCAACGTGCGGTTCAACATGCCGGTCGGCAGGTTCACGCGCGTCTGTGCCGCCACCGCATCAATCACCTCGACACTTTTGCGTATGTTGAGGCCCTCTGTCGCCGAAATAAAGAGGATCGGGCAGAAACTCATGAACGGCATGATCTTCCTCAGCAGCGGCTCTGCCTGAGTCTGGGTCATGCCCTTCTCCATGGCAAGATCCCACTTGTTCATCAGGATCACGCACCCCTTCTTGTGCTCCTGGATCAACGCCGCGATATGCTTATCTTGCACGGTGGGTCCCAAGTCGGGGTCGAGCATCAGCAACACGACATCGGCCTCTGCCACGCTCTCCTCGGCGCGGAACAGGCTGAAACGCTCGACCGCGTTGTCGATGCGGTGCTTGTGGCGCATGCCCGCCGTGTCCACCAGAATGTAGTGCCGCGCCTGATCGCCCTTGCCGATCGTGAACGGCACGTCGATCGAGTCACGCGTGGTCCCCGCCACTTCAGAGACGATCACGCGATCGGTCCGCAGCAGGCGGTTGATGTACGACGACTTGCCCGCATTGGGGCGCCCGACCACCGCCACGCGCAGGGGCTTCTCGACCGTCTCGTTTGTCGCTTCGGGCAGGTGCGGCAGAACGGCCTCCATCAATTCGCCAAAGCCGCGATTGTGCTGCGCCGCGATCGGGAAAAAAGGAAACCCGAGACGGGCGAACTCTTCCGCAGACGCATCGTGCTGCAACAGATCACACTTGTTGACCGCCACCACGCAGGGCACGCCTGCCTTGCGCACGATGCGCGCCACCTCCTCGTCGAGCGGGTGCACGCCCTGCTGCACATCCACCACCAGGATCGCCGCCGCCGCATCGTCCAACGCCGCATCCACCTGCGCGCGGATGCCCGCCTCGATGGGGTTTTTCTCCGACTGTTTGTTGAGCACCATCACGCCGCCGGTGTCGATCAGGCTGAACCGCTGGCCGTCACACTCCACCTCGCGCATCAGCCGGTCACGGGTAACCCCGCTCTCGTCATGCACAATGGCAACACGCTTGCCCGCAATGCGGTTGAACACCGCCGATTTGCCGACATTCGGGCGCCCGACGATCGCCACCACCCGCGCTTTTATTTTTTGTTGTAAAGTCATTGCGGTCATTATAGAGCCTGCAGGGAGGATAAACAAGCGTAAGTGCCAGAGCAAACGCAGCCGGGTGCGATTTCAAAATATTGCAGTCGCACAGAATTCAGAAGAGTACTTGCGGCGTTATCGCTTGTCAGACAGGGGCAAGACCACGTATGCTGTCACGGTTCCATGAGTCATAGATCAATCGTTTTTTTATCTGGATTCAACAGCGGAGGCTAATGATGGCAAGAATCAAGGGTGTCGTGGCGGCGTGGGGTCTGTTGGCAGCGGTCACTGCTGCGGCCGCTGACGTGTCTTACATGAAGGGCAAACGGTTCGCGGTGGGCGATTACACCAGCGGCAAGGCCTGCATCGTCGAGGCAGACGGTAAAGTCAGTTGGGAGCAACAGGCGCCGAACTGCAACGACCTCTGGATCTTGCCCGGTGGCTCGATCCTTTTCTCTACAGGTCACGGTGCCAAGGAGGTGGCAAAAGACGGCACGGTCAAATTCGAGTACACGAGCACCGCGGAAATCTATGCGGTCCAGCGCCTCGCGGACGGCTCGACCTTCGTCGGGGAATGTACCACCGGGCGGCTGCTCGAGCTCGGCAAAGACGGCAAAGTGCTCAAGTCCGTCGCACTCCTGCCTGCGGACAAGTCCGGCGACCACGCCTACATCCGCAATGCCCGCAAGCTCGCCAACGGCCATTATCTGGTCGCGCACTACGGCGGGAAGGCCGTCACCGAATACGCGGCGGACGGCAAGACGGTCTGGACCTTCGCGACCCCTGGCGGGCCTCACAGCGTCACACGTCTTGTGAACGGCAACACCCTGATCGCTTGCGGCGACAACGGGACGCCCTGTCTGATCGAAGTCACGCCTGCGGGCAAGACCGTTTGGGAGGTCAGCAACAAGGATCTGCCGGACCAGCCGTTGAAATTTCTGACGGGCTTCCAGAAGCTGCCAAATGGCAACGTACTCATCAGCAACTGGCTCGGTCACGGCCAGTTCGGCAACGCGCCCCACCTGCTGGAGATCACTCCTGACAAGAAGGTCGTCTGGACGTATGCCGACCATCAGGCGTTCAAAACCATCTCGACCGTCCAGGTTTTCGCCAAAGGCGACACCCCTCTCAGCGGCGAAGGCACCCATTGATTGTGGAAAAGGACCGGTAAAGGTGCGCGAAGCGGAACTTATCACGACGGCGGCTGACCTTGAACAGGTGGCGGCCCGTCTGCTACAAACGGAGGCCGTCGCCGTCGACACGGAGTTCTTCTGGGAGCGCACCTTTTATCCGATTCTCGGCTTGGTACAGCTCGCGACCGGCGATGGTGCGTGCTGGTTAATCGACACGGTGCGCATCAAGGATATCAGCGCCTTAGGCCCGGTGATCGCCTCTCCGACCCTCACCAAAGTGCTGCACGATGCGCCTCAGGACCTGGGCATCCTCGCCCGCGCGACAGGAGCCTGGCCGCGCACGATTTTCGACACGCGCCTCGCAGCAGGTTTCGCCGGGTTCGGCGCGACCTGTTCGCTGCAGGCGTTGCTCCGGCAGGCGTTGAACATCGAACTGTCCAAAACCGAAACCCGTTCCGACTGGTTGCGCCGCCCGCTCAGCGCGAACCAGCTTCGCTATGCCGCCGACGACGTGCTCCACCTGCTCCCTCTCCGTGAAGCGCTGCTGTCCCGTTGCGCGAGCGAGCCCGTTCGCGCGTGGTTGGGCGAAGACCTTGCGCGGCTGGACGATCCGGCCGCGTATCATGACCGTGACCCGCGACTCATGTATTTAAGGGTCAAAGGCGGCTCGCGCCTCAACGCCTGCCAACTTTCGATCCTGCGTGAGCTGGCGGACTGGCGCGAAGAAGAGGCGCGTCAGCGTGACTGGCCGCGCGGCCACTTTCTTCCGGACGAGGTGTTGGTTACGCTCGCACTGCGAGCGCCCGCTGACCGCAAGGCGCTCGCAGACGTGCCGGACATGCCGCGCAACATGCCCGACGCCGTACTCGCCGATCTGCTGAGCGCTGTGGTACGAGGCCTGTCCATACCTGACGCCGAGTGTCCTCAACCGTCTGCCGACGACTTTTCGTCGCGGCGCACGCTCAAATCCCAGAGTGACCGCCTGCTGGCTCACATCAGCGCCATCTGCGCCGTTCATCATATCGATCCCGCATTGGTGGCTTCGCGTGCCGACACCGACACCTTTGTGCGGCAACTCGCAGAGGGTACAGTCGCCAACCTTCCGCTCGCCCAAGGCTGGCGACAACACTTTGTCGCCGAGTTCACGCTATGAAGACACCTGCCGCGCACACCGCTGTCCTCGCTCTCGCACTGTCGGTCATTCAAGCCGGAGCGACGGACTGGCCGCAATGGGGCGGACGCAACGCACGTAACTTTGTGGCGGATGAAACGGGGCTTCCGGTCTCGTTTTGTCCCGACCGCACAGAGGTCACAAACAGCGTCACGACTTTCGTGCCTGGCGAGAACGTGAAATGGTCGGCCCCGCTCGGAACACAGGCCTACGTGACACCCGCCGTCGCGCAAGGGAAGCTCTTTATCGGTGCCAATGACGCGCTTGTCGAAACGCCGCGCTTCGCCAAGACCCAGGGCAGCATCCTCGACTGCCTCGACGAAGCGACCGGCCAACGGCTTTGGCGGCTCGTGATCCCCCAGCTCCGCACCGCCAACAAGCTGTTCAATTACGACGATTTGAATCTTGGACTCTGTTCGTCGCCAACCGTGGACGGCGACCGCGTCTACGTGGTCGGCAGCCGGGGCGACGTGCTTTGCCTCGACATCAACGGCCAAGCCGACGGCAACGCGGGTC